>JBGAOL010000004.1:0-32492 GCA_044221825.1 Gemmatimonadales bacterium | reverse complement strand
ATGCGCAGGCGCCAGCCCGCGTCGGCCGCGGCCTGCAGGACCAGCACGAGCGCGTCGTCGCTCTCGGGGACGGCGCAGGGGAGGCCGTGCGGGTCGCGCTCCACGCCCTCGGCGCCCAGCAGCGCCTGCAGCCGGTCGAAGACGGCACTCATGCCTCGCCTCCGCGCCGCCACTCGTGGCAGAGATGGACGGGGACCACCTTGCCCGGGTTGGCGCGCGCCTCCGGGTCGAAGGCGCGCCGGACGTCGCACATCAGCGCGAGGGTCGGTGCCGTGAAGGCGAGGGGCATGTAGTCGCGCTTGTCGCTGCCCACGCCGTGCTCGCCGGTGACGCTGCCGCCGGCGGCCAGGCATGCCTCCATGATCTCGCGGCTCGCCTCCTCCACCCGGTCGGCCTCGCCTGGCGCGCGGCGGTCGAAGCTGATGCAGGGATGCAGGTTCCCGTCGCCGGCGTGGAAGACGTTGCTGATCTGGAGGCCGAGCCGGTCGCGGATGCCGGCGATGCGGTCGAGGATCATCGGCAGCACGGAGCGTGGCACCACGGCATCCTGCACCGCGAGGTCCGGCGCGATGCGGCCCAGCGCACCGAAGGCCTTCTTGCGGCCCTGCCACAGGCGGGCGCGGTCGGCGGGCGCGGTGGCACTGCGCACCTCGCGCGCGCCGTGCGCACGCAGCAGTCCCTCCACGACGAGCGTCTCGGCGGCGACTGCCGCATCGCTGCCGTCCAGTTCCACCAGCAATACTGCGGCCGCGTCGGTGCGCGCGCCCGTGGCGTAGATGGACTGCTCCACGGCAATGACGCAGCTCTGGTCCATCATCTCGAGCGCGGCCGGCACGATGCCCGACGCGATGATGGCGGAGACCGCCTCACTGGCCGCGCGGAGCGCCATGAAGTCGGCGAAGACGGTGCGGATGGTGCGCGGGATGGGCTCGAGCCGCACCGTGATCTCCACCGCGATCCCGAACATCCCCTCGCTCCCCACGAAGAGCCCCACCAGGTCCGGCCCCCACGGCTCTCCCTGCGGCGAGCCGAGCACCACGCTCGAGCCGTCGGCGAGGAGCACCTCCACCTGGGTGACGTGATTCGTGGTGACGCCGTACTTGAGGCAATGCGGCCCGCCGGCATTCTCCGCCACGTTGCCGCCGATGGTGCAGGCGGTCTGGCTGGAGGGGTCGGGCACGTAGTGGAGGCCCAGCGGGGCGGCGGCCTCGGAGAGCTTGGCGTTGATGACCCCGGGCTCCACCACCGCCCGGCGCGAGTCGGCGCAGAGGCTCAAGATGCGGCTCATGCGCGTGAGCGTCACCAGCACCGCCGGCGCCTCCGCCAGCGCGCCGCCCGAGAGCCCCGTGCCGGCGCCCCGCGCCACGAACGGCACCTCGAGCAGGTGCAGCAGCCGGAGCACCGCGGCCACCTCGTGCTTGTTGGCGGGGAGCACCACGAGGCCCGGCACCGCCTCGTGCGTCGGCAGGCCATCGGCGGCGTAGGTGGCGAGCTCGGCCGGCTGGCTCCGCACCCACCGCGGGCCCACGATGCGGGCCAGCGCGTCGGCGAGCGGGGTGGTCATCCGCCGGTCACGATGTCGTGCCCGTGGTGCCCCTTCCCGTTGGAGCGGGCCCGCACGTGCACCGTGGCCCGCGCCCGCGCCGATTGCACCAACGGGGGCAGGAGGTCGAGCAGCGCCCGCGCGCGCTCCCGCGTGCTCCGGAGGGCCAGCAGCCGCTCCTTGGCCTCCACCTCCACCTCGGCCAGGGCGGCCACCTGGAAGCTGAGCGCCTCCGGGTCGGGGGCCCACGCGGGCGGGTCGCCCGGGCTGTCGGCCAGGAGGCCGAGGGCCTCCCGGTAGTCGGCGCCGAGGGTCCGGAGCGCCTCGAGCTCCGCGGGCAGCGGTGCCGACTCGGCGCCGTCCTCGAACTCGTCCACCAGCGCCACGAGGTAGGGCAGCCCCTCGGGCACCACCGCACGCACGGCGAAGCGGCGGACGCCTTCCACGACGATGTTGGACCGGCCGTCGGGAAGCGGCTGGCTGCCGCGGATCAGCACCAGCGTGCCGAGGGCGCCGGCGCGCGGCTCGGCCTGGGTGGTGATGCCGAACTGCTCGTCCCCCTCCAGGCAATCGGCCAGGAGCTGGCGGTAGCGGGGTTCGAAGATGTGCAGCGGGACCAGCTCGCCCGGGAAGGCCACGAGCGGGAGCGGAAAGAGCGGCAGGCGGCGGGACATGGCCGGAATGTAGGGGGAGCAAAGGGAACGGGGGAAGGCGCGTGGTGCGCCCTCCCCCGTCGGGTGCCGCGGGAACTGGCGGTTACGCAGCCACCCAGAATCCCTTGAGGCCCTTCACGTCCGGCGACTCGCGCAGCTTCTCGAAGGCACGCTCCCGGATCTGCCGGATGCGCTCGCGGGTGACCCCCAGGAGCTCGCCGATCCGCTCCAGGGTGAGCGCCTCGCTGCCTTCCTCGAGCCCGTAATAGAGGTAGAGGATCTTCCGCTCGCGGGGGGTGAGGTAGCGCTCGAAGATCTTGTCGATGAACTCGCGCATGAGGGTGGCGTCGGTGCGCTCCTCGATGTCGCCGCCCTCGGTGCCGGCGAAGCGCTCCCCCAGGGTGCCGCTCGCCTTGTCGCTCTTCTCCACCGGGGCGTCCAGGGAGAGTTCGGCCGAGGTCATGCGGCGGGCGGAGCGGATGTTGTCCACCGAGTCGTTGAGCGCGGTGGCAATCTCCTCGTCCGTGGGCTCGCGACCCAGCTCCTGGGCCAGGAAGCTCTCGGCGCGGGACATCTTGATGAGGGCCGAGTTCTGGTTGAGCGGGATGCGGACGCTGCGGGTCTGCTCGGCCAGGGCCTTGAGGACGGCCTGGCGGACCCACCAGACGGCGTAGGAGATGAACTTGACGCCGTGGTCGGGGTCGAACTTCCGCACCGCCTTGAGCAGCCCCTCGTTGCCGATGGCCACCAGCTCGGAGAGGTCCAGGCCGTGACCCTGATACTTCTTCACGTAGGAAATGACGAAGCGGAGGTTGGCCGTGACGAGCCGTTCCGCCGCTTGCGGGTCTCCCTTCTGGGCCAGCCGGGCCAGCCGCTTCTCCTCGGCCGGGTCGGTAATCATCGGAAGCTTCTGGATGTCCAGGAGATACTGGTCGAACGCCCCGGATGCGGTGGGGCGGAAGAACGCCTTGGACTTCGGCGGCTGCGACTTCATGCAGACTCCGCAGGCTCAGCAGGTTGTGCCCAGAGATGCGGCCGGGGGATGGGGGAAAGGCCGCGTGAAGGGTGTGCGAATATAGGACGTGACAAAAAAGTGGTCAAGAAACCTACGATATCCACATCACAAATCGTTTATTGCCTGCCGGTTGCGGACCTTGTCCACTCCCCGTTTCGCCACCGAGCAGGGATATCTACTGATAGGTAGATTGCAAGTTGTTGCAGGTTATGCTCTTGCGGTGACTGGTTTTCGCTGTGGATGAGTGGGGATCGGCGGGGAAAACGGCTGGGGAAATGTGGATCAGTGCAGCCCGTTCACCGCGTTCGCCAGCAGTTCGTCGGTGACCGGCACGGTCCACTGCCCCTCGCCCTCGTGCATGCGGCCCAGGGCCACGGGGAGCGCCAGGCGCACCTGGCCGTCGCGGTTCTTCTTGTCGCGCGTGGTGGCGTCGAGTACGCGGGCCACCTGCACCGGGTTGGAGAGCCGGATCGGCAGCCCGAGCGCCCGGCAGAGGGCCAGGACCCGGTCGGCGAGCCCGGCCGGGGCCAGCCCCATCCGCTCGGCGATGCGGCACTCCGCGATCAGGCCCAGGGCCACCGCTTCGCCGTGGGGGATGCGGTAGCCCGACTCCTGCTCAAGGCCGTGCGCAATGGTGTGGCCGGCGTTCAGGATGGCGCGCATGCCGCCCTCGCGCTCGTCGGCGCTCACCACGGCGGCCTTGATCTCGACGTTGCGGTGCACCAGGTGGGTGAGCGCCGTGAGGTCGCGCTGCATCACCTTCCGCGCGTTGGCCTCGAGCCACGCGAAGAAGGTGGCGTCTGCGATCACCCCATGCTTCACCGCCTCGGCCAGGCCGGCGCGGTAGGTGCGGTCGGGGAGGCTGAGCAGGGTGAGGGGATCGGCCACCACGATCGCCGGCGGGTGGAAGGCGCCAATGAGGTTCTTCCCGAGCGGCGTGTCCACGCCCACCTTGCCGCCCACGGAGGCGTCCACCATGGCCAGCACGGTGGTGGGCACCTGCGCATAGGGGATGCCGCGGAGATAGGTGGCGGCCACGAAGCCGGCGAGGTCGCCCACCACGCCGCCACCCAGGGCCACGACGGCCGAGTGACGATCGAAGCCGGCCGAGAGCAACTCGTCCGAGAGGCGGATCCAGGTCTCGCGGGTCTTGCTCTCCTCGCCAGCCGGGAAGCTGAGGCGCGCCTCGGCGCGGAGCCGGATGCCGGCGTCGCTCGGGCGGGCGCCGAGGGCGCGGGTGGCCTCGGTGGCGCTGGTCCACTCGTCGTAGTAGCGCGCCACCGTGTCGTCGGTGATGAGCGCCAGCTTCCGCCGACCGAGCGCGCGCGCCAGCAGCTCGGGCAGCTGCAGCAGGCTGCCCGGCTCGATGATGACGTCGTACTGGCCGGTGGCGTGGTGGACGGGGACGATGGGCATGGGACGGCGGGTGCTACCAGGTCACGTCGCCCGCGCCCTCGCGGTGGTTGGCGAGGCGGGCCAGGGTGAAGAGCAGGTCGGAGAGCCGGTTGAGGTAGACGATGAACAGCTCCGGGATCTCCGCATAGTGCGACAGCGTCACCACGTTGCGCTCGGCGCGGCGGCAGACGGTCCGCGCCAGGTGAAAGGCGGCCGCCTTGGGGCTGCCGGCGGGCAGCACGAAGGCCCGCAGCGGCGGGAGCTCCGCGTCGGCCGCGTCGATGGTGCGCTCGAACAGCGTCACCCGCGCCTCACTCAGCTCCGCCTTGGCGAGGGCCTCGCGGACCCGCTCGGGGTCGGGCGTGGCGAGCTGGCCACCGAGGGCAAAGAGGTCGCGCTGGATGGTCTCGAGCAGCTCGTCGTGGAAGTGGACGGGCTGGGTGGCACGCACCAGGCCGATGACGGAGTTGAGCTCGTCGACGTCGCCGTAGGCCTGGACGCGGGCGTGGTCCTTGGGGACGCGGCCACCGCCGAAGAGGCCCGTCTCGCCGGCGTCGCCGGTGCGGGTGTAGATGGTCATGGGGCGGGAAGTATAAGGCGGGCGGGCCCCCTCGCGCTCGGGGGCGGACCCGCCGCGGGGCGGTGCTAGCGGGTCACCTCGTAGAGCAGCACGTCGTCGATCTCCTCCTCCCAGACCGTGCCCGCCACGCGCATCCCCACCTTCTCGGCCACGCGGCGCGCGGCGGTGTTCTCGGGCGGGATGCTGGCGCAGACTCGCGCCACCGCGGGATGGGCCAGGGCCCAGTCGATGAGCGCCCGCGTGGCCTCGCTGGCGAAGCCCTGCTGCGCGGCACCGGGATACGTCGCGTAGCCGATCATCACGGCACCTTCCCCGTCCGGTGGCCCGCCGAAGCCGAGCGCGCCGGTCACCTGGCCGGTGGCCTTGTCGACGGTCAGCCAGGTCCACCAGCCGAGGGTGGCGGGATTGGCGCGCAGCTGGTCGCGCACCAGGGGGAGGACTTCCTCCATGAGCGGCGGCGGCCGGAGCGGGAGCGGGAAGGTGCTGCCGGTCAGCTGGACCAGCCGGCCCTGGTCGCCGTCGAGCAGCGCGGCAATGGCGTCCGCCGTGAACGGGAGCAGGCGGAGGCGGCGGGTCTCGAGCGGGGCGGGCGTGGCCATGGGGAGTCCGGGATCGAGGCGATCAGGTGCAGGGGCCGTCCATCTCGGCCGCGGCCACGACGGTGTTGCCGCGCGGCTCGAGGATGACCCAGAGGACGCTGCCATCGGTGACGTCGACCTGCTCCATCCAGAGGTAATCGCGCCCGAAGGCGAAGCCGCTCACCGCATCGAGCCGGCGCCAGAAGTGCGGCCCCGTGAAGCTGCCGTAGGGCCGCGCCGGACGCCAGCGGCGGTACTCGAGCAGGGTGGGATTGAACACCACCTGCCGCCAGGTGCCGGCGGCATCCCAGACCATCACGATGGACGCCAGCACGTCGGCCCCGCGCGCCGTGGTGCGGCGCTCGCGGAGCGAGACGGCGTAGCGGATGCGGCCGTCGTCGAGGCGGAAGGCCAGCACGTCGGCCGCGTCGTCGTCGGCGAGGCCGTTGAGTTCCAGGCGGATGCCGGTGGGGCGGGCCAGCGGGCGCTCGCGCATGGGGAGCTGCGCCTCGAGCAGCGAATCCATGGCGTCGGCGGTCCACACCAGGAGGCTGTCGGTGAGTTCCGGTGACGGGTCGTCGGCCGGGGTGCGGCGCTCCATGCGCTTCACCACCATGAAGCTGCGGTCCTCGAGGAAGGAGCCCACCACGGGGCCGCGAAGCGAGGGGCCGCTGCTGCCGCGGGCCGGCGCCACCAGGAATTCCGCCCGGGCCCCGCGCGCACCGCAGGAGGAGCCGCGGAGGAGGATGCCCGTCAGGTCCACCTGCGTGTGTCCCGCGGGCGAGCCCACCATCACGGCGCGGGCGCGGAGGGCGGAATCGGCCACGGGATCGAGGTTGATGGCGAAGGTGCGCCGGCCGGCGAGCCACTGCCAGGTGTCGCCGCGGCGGTCGGTGGCGGGACGGTAGCGGCGGGCGAGGGCGGCGATGAGCGCCGTGTCGCTCGAGACCAGGTGCACCTCGCGGCTGGTCCCTTCACCAATGAAGCTGCCGAGGAGGGCGCCGGTGGAGTCGAGCCGGGCGTCGCTCGCCACGGTGGCCGCGTCGAGCGGGGCCGGGGGGCGCTCCATGCCCGTGAGCACGCCGCCGAGGGCGGCGCAGCCCGCCGCGAGGGGCAGGAGGGCGAGCAGCCAGCGGTGCCGCGTGGGACGCCTGCGCATGGTGCCTCCCCGAGAAGGTTCAGCCCGGCGGCAGCGCCGCGAGCATCTCCGCCACCCGCGTGAACTTGATCCGCGGCCGGCCGGCCGCCTTGCCCGCGGCCAGCTCGGCCTGGTCCAGCAGCTGCCAGTCGCGCCAGGTCACCACGCGGATGCCGCGGCCCGCCAGCAGCCGGTCCACCGCCTCCGGCGAGGGGTCGGCCGGCGCATTGAGCTGGCCGGCGGCCGCGTCCTCGAGGAGCCGGTCGGCGCTCTCCACGGCATCCGGCTTGTTGGTGCCGATGACGCCGCTCGGGCCGCGCTTGATCCAGCCCACCACGTACTCCCCGCGGGCCACGGTGCCGGGGGCGGACTGGACCCGGCCCTCGACGTTGGGGATGACGCCCTTCCTTGCGTCGAGCGGGACGCCGGGGAGGCCGGTGCCGAGGTAGCCCACCGAGCGGAAGACGAGGCCCACCGGCAGGACGGTCGTCTCGCCCGTGGCTTCCGCCTTCACGTCGGTGCCGCTGCCCGCCACCAGCCGGTTCCTCCCGAGGGTCATCCGCTCGACCCGGCCGCTCCCCTCCAGCGCCACCGGCGACTCGAGGAAGCGCAGGTGCACGCACTTGGGCTTCCCTGCCTTGGGGCGTGCCGCGAACTCACGCAGCGTGGCCAGGTTCTTCTCGGCGGTGCGGTCGTCGCCCTGGGCCAGGAGGTGTTCGCTGGCGGGATCGAGCACCAGGTCCTCGGCGCGCACGTCCACGTCGGCGCCCTCGAGCTCGCCCAGTTCCTTGAGCTCGGGGTTGGTGAAGGCGGCCTGCACCGGGCCGCGGCGGCCGATCATGTAGACGTGCCGCACGCTGCTGGCGATGAGCGCCTGCCGGGCGTGCTCGGCGATGTCGGTCTTCTGGAGCTCCGCCTCGGTGCGCACCAGGATGCGGGCCACGTCGATGGCCACGTTCCCGACGCCGATGACGGCGACGCTGTCCTGCGTCAGGTCGAACGCGAGGTCGCGGTAATCCGGGTGGCCGTTGTACCAGCCCACGAACTCAGTGGCCGCGTGGCTCCCCGCGAGCGCCTCGCCGGGGATGCCGAGGGCGCGGTCGCTGCGGGCGCCGACGGCATAGATCACCGCGTGATAATGCCGCAGCAGCTCCTCGCGCGCGAGATCCTTCCCCACCTCGACGTGCCCCAGGAAGCGCACCCGCGGATCGGCGGCGATGCGCTCGTAGACGCGGGTCACCGACTTGATCTTCTGGTGGTCGGGTGCCACGCCCCCGCGGACCAGGCCGTAGGGCGTCGGCAGCCGGTCGATGAGGTCGATGCTCGCGGCCGGCGCCTGCTTGAGCAGGTGCTCCGCCGCGTAGAATCCCGAGGGGCCGGTGCCGATGATCGCGATGCGCATGTCGAGGGGGAACGGGTGATGCGGTAAGCTAACCCGCACCGGGCGCGGCGGGAGGCGTCGCGGCCCGGCGGGTGGCAAAGCAGGCGGGAATCGTCGGGATCAGCCGCCCTTGGGGCGCCAGAAGAAGCGGAGGTGGGCCGCGCCGGCCTTCACTTCGGCCAGCTCGAGGCCGAGCACGCCGGACTTGGGGAAGTCGATGGCGAGGCCGGTCGGGTCGCCCGCCAGGAGGAGGGAAGCGAGGTGACCGAGCCAGGGCTCGTGGCCCACCAGCGCCACGACGGCGTCGTCGCCGGCGCTGCCGATGGCGCTGGCGAGGCGGCCGAGATGCGGCGCCTCCGCGAGCGCGGGGCTCGCGAGCGGCGCCGGCCCCCGGGCAAACTCGGTGGTGATCACGGCCGTCTGCCAGGCACGGAGCCAGGGGGAGGCGAGGAGCAGGGTGGGCACGAGCCCGCGCTTGCGGAGCTGCTTCGCGACGCGGCGGTGGCGCCTGCGGCCCTTGTCGGTGAGCGGGCGCAGGGTGTCGTCGGGCCAGAGGCTCGGGTCGTGCTCGCCGGCGTCGGCGTGGCGGATGAGCAGGAGCTGCACGGGACCTCCTCGGGTCAGCGGCCGCGCTTCACGGCGCGCGCCATGGCCACCACGACGCTGTCGATCTGCGCGATTGCACGGCGGCCGCCGGCCACGTGGTGATTGGCCATCACCGAGAAGGTGTACGTCTTCCCGTCCACGGTGAAGTAGCCGGAGAGCGTGTTGACCCGCGCGATGCTCCCGGTCTTGGCCTCCACGGCGCCCTCGAGCAGCGTGCCGCGGAACCGGTTCCTGAGCGAGCCGGTGTTGCCCGCCTGCGGGAGGCCGGGGCGGAAGGTCTCCCAGCCGTGGTGCGAGCGGATGTAGCGCAGCAGCTGCGCGAACGCCATCGGTGCCACGAGGTTGGCGGCCGAGAGGCCGGAACCGTCGTCCACGGCGACGAGCGTGGAGTCGATCCCCACCGAGTCGATCAGGAAGCGCCGCTCCACCTGCCGGCCCTCGTCCCACGATCCCGCCACGCCGAACTGGCGGCCCAGCTGCTTGAGCAGCATGTCGGCGTACCAGTTCTGGCTGGTGTTGAGGATGGGGAAGATCCAGTCGCGGAGCGGCCGGCCCTCCACCTCGGCCAGCGCGGGGGTGAGGCGGAGGTGGCGGTAGCGCAGGCTGTCGGTGGTGCTCCGGGTGGTGCCCTGCACGGAAATGCCTGCCTCGGCCAGCGCCTGGCGGAAGGCGCGGGCGGTGAAGAGGGCGGGGTCGGGCATGGCGAAGGACTCGAGCCCGCCCCGCGCGTCCGCGGCCACGGTGCCCTCGGCCCAGAGGCGGAGCGAGCCGGGCTCGCGGAACATGCGGTCGCCGATGTCGCTGGCGCCGCCGGCGGCCACGGTGACGGTGCGGTTCTCGAGGGTGACGTCGCCGAGGTCGGGAGTGAAGCTCAGGGTGGCGGGGGCGCCCACGGCGGGGCCGGGGCCCCAGGTGATGTCCACGCTGTTGTCGTTGAAGCCGAGGCCGCTCACGGGCGCGGCGAACCACCAGCTGAGGTCGTAGTTCTCCCAGGCGGGGTGCAGGATCTCGGCGTCGAACCAGGAGCCGTCGCCCACGAGGTCGCCGACCACGGTGCGGACGCCGGCGTCGTGGAGGGTGCGGGCCAGGTCGCGGAGCCGGGCCAGGGGGTCGCGGTCGCAGGCGCCGGGGAGGAGGGTGTCGGTGGCGTAGCAGCGCTTGCCGAAGGTCGGGTCGCCGCGGCCGTAGAGGACCAGGTCGCCCTGGACGGCGCCGTCCACCACGGGGCCGGCGGCGTAGACGCTCGTCTTTGTACGGAAGTCGCCCGGGAGGAGGGAGGCGGCCACCCCGGTGACGACGAGCTTGGTGTTGCTGGCGGGGATGAAGAGGCGGTCGGCGTTCCGGCCGAAGAGGAGCTTGCCGCGCTCGTCGAGCAGGGCCACGCCCCAGAGGGCGCGCTCGAGCGGCGGGCTGTCGAGCAGCGAGTCGAGGATGCGCGTGGCGCGCCGGTTGAGCTGGGCGGCGAGCGGGGCGGGTGCGGCGGCCGCGAGCGCCGCCGTCAGTAGCATCAGGAGGGCGACGAAAACCGGGCGGGAGGCCGCAGGACGCGCACCGATCCGGCCGGGGACGTGCCCGGCCCGCTGCACATGTTTCATTCAGCCCTCATGGCGACTGTCGGGAACGTTGACTCTCTGGTGTAACCCCGCCATCCTACAGCACTTGGACCATGTCGTCAATTCCGACCCCGGGGCGGTCCGGCGCCCCCTCGACTGTCTGATTTTGTGACGCGCCGCGCGCTGCTCCTTGCGCTCGCGCTGCTCGGGCTCGTCCTGCCTCGCGCAGGATGGGCGCAGGCGGACCGGCCGCTGGTGGTGCGCGGGCTCGAGTTCGAGGGCAACCATGCGATCGACGACTATCGCCTGAGCATCGCGATCGGCACCACCAACTCGAGCACCTTCGCCACGGCGTGGTACTTCCGCTGGATCGGCCTTGGGGAGAAGCGCTACTTCGACCCGATCGAGTTCCGGCGCGACGTGCTGCGGCTCATCCTGCTCTACCGGCAGAGCGGGTTCATGGAGGTGCAGGTGGACACCGTGGTGCGGCGGGACCGGGGGAACGTGCACCTCACGTTCAAGATCCGCGAGGGCCCGCCGGTGGTGGTGCGGCGCTTCACGGTGACCGGCCTCGACTCGCTGCCCGACGCCGAGGCCACGCGCGACGCGCTGCCGCTGGAGGAGGGCCAGCCCTTCGACCGGTTCCTCTTCCAGGCCAGTGCCGACACCATCGTGGCGCGGCTCCGCGATCGCGGCTACCCCGCGGTGGAGGTGTTCCGCACCTTCGACGTGGACCGCGAGGCGCGCCGGGCGGAGGCGTCGCTCGAGGTGGTGCCGGGGCCGCGCTCGCACTTCGGCGCCATCCGGGTGGAGGGCGCGCGCGGGGTGGACACCACCTTCGTCCGCCAGCTGCTCGCGGTGCGGCCGGGGCAGCGGTTCTCCCAGGAAGAATTGTTCCAGAGCCAGCGGAAGCTCTACACCACGCAGCTCTTCCGCCTGGCCACGGTCACGATCGACAGCACCCGCTATGCCGCCGACAGCAGCGTGGTGCCGGTGACGGTGGTGGTCTCCGAGGGCCCGGCGCATCGGGTCACGAGCGGCATCGGCTACGGCACCAACGACTGCTTCCGCGGCGGCGCGGGGTGGACCGACCGGAACCTCCTCGGCACCGGCCGCCGCTTCGAGGTGACGGGCCGCGTCTCCAAGGTGGGGGTGGGCACGCCCTTCGGGCTCGGGCTCGAGAACTCCATCTGCTCGAGCCTCAAGGACGATCCCATCGGCTCGGCGCTGGCCAACTACAACGTGACCACCGCGGTGCGCCAGCCGCGCTTCTTCACGCCGGACATCACGGGGACGCTCGCGCTCTACGCCGAGCGCCGCAGCGAGTTTGCCATCTACCGCCGCGAGGAGGTGGGCGTGAGCCTCGGGCTCCTGCGCGAGACGTCCCAGCGCGTGCCCATCTCGCTGGCCTACCGGCTCTCCTTCGGCGGCACGGTGGCCACCGACGCCACCTTCTGCGCCTTCTTCAACGCCTGCACGCCGGAAGACGCCCGCCGGCTGCAGGAGCGCCGGCTCCTCGGCGTGGTCTCCGCCAGCATCAGCTGGCCGCGGCAGAACAACCCGCTCGACCCGAGCCGCGGCCACGTGTACACCTTCGAGGCCGCGCACAGCTCCCAGCTCACCGGCTCCGCCGCGTTCCAGACCTTCACCCGGGCCACCGGCGACGCCGCGTGGTACCTCCCGGTGGGCCGGAAGGGCGCCGTGCTCTCGGCCCACGTGCGGGGCGGGATGGTCTTCAGCCCGCGGGTGTCGCTCGACAGCGCCTCGGGCAACTTCGTGCCGCCGGAGCAGCGCTTCTACGCCGGCGGCCCCAACGACGTGCGCGGCTACAACCTGAACGAGCTCGGGCCGCTGGTGTACGTGCTGCGCGCGGACAGCCTGTCGCCCGAGGCGCTCGACTCGCTGGTGCGCGGCAACTCGGACCGGGCCACCCGCTTCTCGGCCACGGGCGGCAACACCCTCGGCATCGCGCAGCTCGAGTTCCGGGTGCCGGCGCCCATCTGGAGCTCGCGGCTCCGCTTCGCGGCCTTCGTGGACGCGGGCACGCTGTACGAGCGGGGCAAGACCCGGCTGGCCCCGATCCAGGTGCGGGTGACACCCGGCATCGGCCTGCGGATCGCCACGCCGCTCGGACCCGCGCGCTTCGACATCGGCTACAACGGCTACGACCGCCCGCCGGGCGCCCTCTACCTGCAGAAGAGCGACGGCACCCTGCAGCTGGTGCAGACCGACTTCGTGCTCAAGCGCGGCAGCCGGCTCACCTACCACTTCAGCTTCGGGCAGGCGTTTTGAGGCGGCGCGCGCTCCGCGGCCTGCTCGCGGTCCTCGTGGCCCTGGTGCCGGCGCTGCTCGGCACGGTGGGCGCCTTGCTCTACACCGGCGCGGGCGCCGCCACGCTCGGCCGGCTGGTGGCGGGCGAGCTGGGGCGCAGCTTCCGCGGCACCTTCACGCTGGCGCGGGTGGAGGGCTCCTTCCTGCACGGCGTGGAGCTGGCGGACCTGGCCATCCGCGACAGCGCGGGCGAGCCCTTCGCCACGGTGGCGCGCCTGGTGGTGGGCTACCAGCTGCCCGACCTCGCGGCGGGCCGCATCGTGCTCCGGAACGTCACGCTGGTGGAGCCCGACGTGCGGATCATCCGCCGCGCCAACGGCCGCTTCAACTACCAGGAGATCTTCAAGCTGGGCGAGGGCCCGCCGGGTACCGGCGCCAAGCCGCTGGTGGAACTCCGCGGCCTGGCCATCCAGGATGGGCGCATCGAGGTGCGGCTGCCGTGGAAGGCGCCGGACACCCTTTCCCGGACCCAGCAGGACTCCGCCCTCGCCGCCGAGCGGGCCCGGCCGGGGCGCGAGATCCGGGCCACCCCGGACGGGCTCCGCCGCATCCTCCGCTTCGAGGCGCTCGACGCGCGCCTGGCCCGGCTCCTCATCAGCAGCCCGAAGAACGAGCCGCTCACCTTCGCCATCGACACGCTGACCACCCGGCTCAGCGATCCCGCGCTCGACACCGACCTGACCAACGGCCAGCGCGAAGAACGAGCGACACGCTGGCTCAGCGACCCCGCGTTCACGGACCTGGCCGCCGACGGCTGGCAGCGCGCCGACACGCTGGCGTTCACGGTGCACCACGCCGCCCTCCCGGACACCCGGGTGGCGGGGCGGGTCACCTGGCCGCGCGGGCCCATCCTGTACGACTTCCAGCTCGCGTCGCCGCACGTGAACCTGGCGGACCTGCGCTGGATCTCCCCCGACTTCCCCAGCATGACGGGGCGGGGGCACGTGGTGGCGTTCTCGCGCAGCGACGTCACCACCGCCTACACCCTCACCGACCTCGACCTCGCCGGCGCGGCGGGCCGCGCCACCGGCGACGTCACCGTGGTGCTCGACCAGCGCCGCGGCCTCGGCGTCGAGGGGATGATGCTCGACCTCGACGCGCTCGACCTCGACGTCCCGCGCCCCTGGCTCGACACCCTGCCGCTGCGCGGCACCCTCACCGGCCGCCTCGAGGGCGATGGCTACCTCGACGGCCTGGACCTCCGCACCGACCTCACCTACCGGGACCGGGACATCCCGGGCGGGGCCGCCACCCGCGTCCGCAGCTACGGCCACCTGCGCCTGGGCGGCGCCAACGGGATGACCTTCGACACGCTGGTGCTCGACAGCACCGACGTGGACCTCCGCACCGTCCGGCGGCTGGCGCCGGCGGTGGCGCTCCAGGGCCGGCTGCTGCTGGTGGGCCGCCTGGCGGGCCCCTGGAAGGCCGTCACCTTCGAGGGCGACCTGGCCCACCGGGACGGCGACGCCCCCCAGAGCGCCGCCAGCGGCCGCGCCTACCTCGACACCCGCGCCGACACGCTCCGCTTCGACACCCGGCTCATGGTGGCGCCGCTGGCCTTCGAGGGGGTGCGGCCGAGCTATCCCAACCTGCCGGTGCGCGGCAGCGTCACCGGCCTCGTGGCGCTGGCCGGCACGCCCGACAGCTTCCAGCCGACGTGGACCTGACGGGGGCCGCCGGGCGGCTGGCGCTCCGCGGCGTGGTGGAGCCGGGGGCGGGCGGCCCGCTCGCGGCCCGCGGGCTCGAGGGCCGCTTCCAGCGCCTGGACCTCGCCGCGCTCACCGGCCGGGGCCCCGCCACCCGCCTCACCGGCAGCTTCACGGCCGACGGCCAGTACGACAGCGTGGCCGGCCCCCGCGGCACCCTGCGCCTGGACCTGGCGCCGGGCCAGGTGCGCGAGGTGCCCTTCGACAGCCTCCACCTCCAGGCCGAGGGCGACGGCGCCACCGTGGCGCTCGACACCCTCGTCCTGGCCTGGACCGGCGGCCGCCTCGGCGGCGGCGGGCGGCTCCCCTGGCGCCGCGGCGAGGGGCCGGGCCTGCACCTGGCGTTCGAGGCGGAAAGCCTGACACACTTCGACCCGCTCGTCACCACCTACGCCGGCGAGGCCAGCGACAGCGCCGACCGCGCCGAGCCGCTCGCCGGCCGGGCCAGCGGGGAGGTGGACGTCATCGGCACGCTCGAGGCGCCGCGGGTGCTGCTGCAGGCCCGCGCCCGCGCGCTCCGCTGGCGCGGGGTGCGGACCCCGGAGGTGGCGCTCGGCTTCGGCTGGCAGCGCGCCACCCGGCCGGAGATCGGCGGCGCCGTGCGCGCCGACAGCGTGGTGGTGGGCACCTGGGTGCTCCGGGACCTCGACGTGGTGGTGGGCGGGTGGCAGGACTCGCTCCGCTGGCTGGCGGGCGGCCGGGTGGGGCCGGAGGCGGGGCTCTCCGGCGCCGGCTCGCTGTGGCGCCTGCCGGACTCGAGCGTGCTCACCGTGGACAGCCTCGTGGCCCGGCTCCCCGAGCACGCCTGGCGCCTGGAGCAGCCGGTGACGGCCGGGCTCGGCACCGGGCGCGTCAGCTTCACGCCGGCGCGGCTCGCGGCCGCGGACGGCTCGGGGTCCATCACCGTGGCCGGGACCCTCCCGCGGCAGGCGCCGGGCAACCTGGCGGTGAGCGTGGTGGGCCTGCCGCTCCGCGACGTGTACACCCTGCTCGAGCGCGACACCAGCAACGTGGCCGGCACCCTGCAGCTCGACCTCGAGATCGGCGGCACCGCGGCCGCCCCGCTCCTGCGGGGCACCGGCGCCCTGGCGGACGCCTCGTTCGGGGAGTTCGGCTCGCCCTTCGTGCAGGGGATCCTCAACTACGAGGACCGGCGGCTCGACGCCAACCTGCTCCTCTGGAAGACCGGCGCCCCGGTGCTCCGCATCGAGGCCGGGCTCCCGCTCGACCTGGCCCTCGAGGCGCGTCCGAAGCGCCAGGTGGCCGGCCCGCTCCACGTGCGGCTGGTGGCCGACAGCACCGACCTCGGCGTCACCGAGGCCTTCACCCGGAACCTGCGCCGGGTGCGGGGCACCCTCCGCGCCGACCTCTCCATCGAGGGCACCTGGGACGCGCCCCGCCTCGGCGGCACCCTCGCCATCGACAACGGTGATGCCACCGTCCCCGGCCTCGGCGTCCGCTACCGCGACCTCACCGCCCGCGCCCGCCTCACCGGCGACTCGGTGCTGCTCGATTCCCTGGCGGCCCGCAGCGGCGACGGCAACATCCGCGTCAGCGGGCTGGTGCGCCTGGAGCAGCTCACCCGCCCGGCGCTCGACCTGGTGCTGCGCGCCCGGCGCTTCCGCTTCATCGACTCGCGCCGCTTCCTCACGCTCGACGCCAGCGGCACCATCGAGCTCGAGGGCCCCCTGGCGCGCCCGCACCTCACCGGCCGGGTCACTGCCGATGAGGGCAACCTGCACTTCGCCGACCTGCTCACCAAGCGGATCGTGGACCTCGAGAACCCCGCCGACAGCGGGCTCATCGACCTGGACCTGGTGCGCACCGAGCGGCTCGGTGCCAACTTCCAGAGCCGCTTCCTCGACTCGCTGACCATCGACACGCTGCGCATCGCCATGGGCGAGAGCTTCTGGCTCCGCTCCAGCGAGGCCAACATCCAGCTCGACGGCTCGCTCACCGTGTCCAAGGCGCGGGAGCGCTACCGCTACGACGGCACCCTCAACGCGGTGCGCGGCAGCTACGCGCTCCGGATCGGCGGCGTGGTGACCCGCGAGTTCCAGGTGACCCGCGGCACCGTGCGCTACTTCGGCACGCCCGACCTGAACGCCGAGCTCGACATCGAGGCCAGCCACGTGGTGACCGCGGCGGAGACCAACGAGGAGATCCCGGTGATCGCCAAGATCACGGGCACGCTGCTGCAGCCCAAGCTGGAGCTCACCTCGGCCGTCACCGCGGACCGGCCGGCGCTGTCGCAGACGGAACTGGTGTCGTACCTCATGTTCGGGCGGCCCACCTTCAGCCTGCAGGGCGTGGGCGGTGGCGGGCAGGGGAGCCAGCTGGCGGCGGTGCAGGCCGGGCTCACCTACCTCACCAGCGCCTTCTCGAGCGAGCTGCAGCGGGCGCTCATCAGCGACCTCGGCGTGCCGATCGACTACATCGACATCCGCACCGGCAGCACCGGCCAGGCCACGCTGAACGGCGGCGACAACACCACCGCCCAGCTGGCGCAGGTGGCGGCGGGCTGGCAGATCGGGCGGCGCTGGTTCGTGACCGTGGTGGCCGACCTCTGCACCAACACCCAGCGCTTCTATCCCAACGCGGAATACCGCATGAGCCGCGAGCTGCGCCTCAAGGGCGCCGTGGAGCCGTCGTACTCCTGCCAGTCGGCGCTCAACCAGCCGACGCTGTCGGTGAACCGCTACCAGGTCGGCCTCGACCTGCTCTGGGAACGGGAGTACTGAGCGTGACCCGCGCGCTGATCATCACCAACCCCGCCGCCGCCCGCACCCAGGCGCTCAGCATCCGCGCCGTGGTGGACACCCTCCGCCAGGGCGGCTGGGAGGTGGAGCTGCGCGCCACCGGCGGCCCCGGCGACGCGCGCCGCTTTGCGCTCGAGGCCGTGGCCGACCGGATGGACGTGGTGGGCGTCTTCGGCGGCGACGGCACCACCATGCAGGCGGCCGCCGCGCTCGTGGGCACCGACACCGCCCTCGGCGTCATCCCGGGCGGCACCGGCAACCTGCTGGCCGGCAACCTCCGCATTCCCGCCAACCCCGTGCGCGCCGCGCGCGCCATGCTGGCCAGTCGCGTGGCCCCGCTCGACCTGGGGCGCATGCAGCGCCCCGACGGCACGCACTACTTCGCCGTGGCCTGCGGCGCCGGCTACGACGCGCGCGTGATGGCCGAGACCACCACCGCCGAGAAGCATCGCTGGCGCTTCGCGGCCTACGTGGCCACGGTGTTCCGCCTCATGCCGGAACTCCGGAGCACCGTGCACCACATCACCGTGGATGGCGAGGAGTACGAGGCCACCGCGGCGCTCGTCCTCGTGGCCAACTGCGGCGAGGTCATCCCGCCCCTGCTCCGCCTGCGGAAGGGCATCACCCCGGATGACGGCCTGCTCGACGTGGTGGTGCTCCGCGCCGACAACCTGGTGGACAGCGTGCGCGCCGTCTGGGAGCTGGTGCGCGAGGGCGGCAACGGCCCGCAGGCCGGCTACATCGGGTACGCGCGCGGGAAGGTCATCACGGTGGCCACCGAGCCGGCGCAGCCGGTGCAGCTCGACGGCGAGGCGCACGGCATCACGCCCTTCACCGCCGAGGTGGTCCCGCACGCCATCAAGGTGCTCACCCCGGTGCGGCCCGAATGACCGGCGATCCCGTCGTCCAGCTGGGCCGCGTGGCCCATCACCTGGCCGCCACCGGCGACGCGGAGGGCACCATCGCCGCCGTGGTCGAGGAGGCGCTGGCGCTGGTCCCGGCGCGCGCCGCGGGTCTCTTCCTCCGGGATGAGCGGCGCGGGCTGGCGTCGGTGGGGGCGCTCTGCGGCCTGTCGCCGGCGCTGGCGCAGGCGCTGCTGGCGCAGCTCGAGGCGCACCCCGACGTCCAGGCGCTGCCGTTCTTCACCGATGACCTCCGCGCGGCGCCGGAGAGCCCGCTCCGCGCCGTCGCCGTCACGGAGGGCCTGGGTGCCACGGCGGTCCTGCCGCTCCGCCACGGCCGGGGCCTGGTGGGCTGGCTGGTGCTGCTGGCGCCCGAGCCGCGGCCCTACTCGGAGCCGGAGCGTCGGCTGCTCCTCGCGTTCGCCGACCTGGCCGCGCTCGCGGTGGGGCGGAGCCGGGTGGTGGCGCAGGTGTCGCGCATCAAGCAGGAGTGGCAGGCGGCGTTCGACGGCACCGGCAACGGCCTGGCGCTGGTGGACGACGACGGGCGCATCGAGCGCGCCAACCGCTTCATCGCCGAGATGGCGAGCGTGGAGGTCACGGCCCTGCCCGGTCTCGACGTGGCGTCGCTGTTCACCGACTGGCCGCCCACCGAGGACCCCTTCAGTGAGGCGCGGCGCACCGGTCAGCGCACCAGCCGCTTCCTCGACACCGTGCGCGGCCAGCACGCCGTGCTCACGGCCACGCCGCGCCAGGGTGGGGGGTTCGTGGTGGCCGTGGACGACCTCACGCAGTACGTCCGCCTCGAATCGCGCTACAGCCGCCTCGTGGCCACCGCCGTCGAGGCCATCCTGCTCACCGGCCCCGACGGCCGCGTGGTGCTCGCCAATCCTGCGGCGGCCGAGCTCTTCGGCCCGGGCGCCGGCCAGCTGCTGGGCCAGCCGCTCGACCAGCTGCTGCCACACGACGGGCCCGAGGCGCCGAGCGGCAGCGGCCGGCGCTACGAGGCGCTCATCCGCCGCCCCGACGGCGTGCGCATCGCCGAGGTCTCGGTGGCGCCGCTCGAGGAACGCGGCACCCCGGCCGGCGCCGTGGCCGTGGCCCGCGACGTCACCCGCGAGCGCCTGGCCACCGAGGCGCTCCGCCGCTCGGAGCGCCGCTTCCGCGTGCTCTTCAACCGGGCCCCGCTCGCCATCTTCACCCTGGACCGCGAGGGACGCTTCGTCTCGGCCAACCGCGCGGCGTTCCGGCTGGCAGGGGTCACCGCGCCCGAGACGGCGCTGACGCTGCAGGCCTTCGTGATCCCGGCGGAGTGGGGCTACGTGGCGGCGCAGCTGGCCGGCGCGCTGGAGGGCGAGACCCGCGACTTCATGTTCCACTTCCGCCGCCGCGACGGCGCCCAGCGTCAGGCGGCCATGGTGGTGGTGCCCGTGGAAGAACAGGGCGGGCGGCGCGCCGTGCTCGCCATCGCGCGGGACGTCACCGACGAGGTGGAGCTGCGGGAGCGGCTCACCCACTCGGAGAAGATGGCGGCGCTCGGGTCGCTGGTCTCCGGCGTGGCGCACGAGCTCAACAACCCGCTCGCCGGCATCGCCGCCATGGCGCAGGCGCTCTCCTTCGACCCGCACGTGCAGGAGGAGGTGGGCCGCGGCCTCGACACCATCCGGGGCGAGGCCATGCGGGCGGCGCGCATCGTCACCGACCTGCTGAGCTTCGCCCGGCAGCGCCCGCTCGAGCGCCGCGCCACCGACCTGAACGCCGTGGTCCGCGAGACCTTCGTCACCACCCCGGCGCTCGGCGGCCAGGGCGTCATCTGGACCCTCGGCCTCGACCCGACGCTCCCCGCCGTGAGCGCGGATGCCGACCAGGTGCGCCAGGTGATCACCAACCTCCTCGTCAACGCCGCCCACGCGATGGAAGGCGTGCCCGGCGCCCGCGGCCTGGTCCGTACCTGGTCCACCCCCGACTGGGTGGGCTTCGAGGTGCTCGACAGCGGGCCCGGCATCCCCGCGGAATCGCTGTCGCGGATCTTCGAGCCGTTCTTCACCACCAAGCCGCAGGGCAAGGGCACCGGCCTCGGGCTCTCCCTCTCGCACGGCATCGTCCGCGCGCACGGCGGCGAGATCACCGGGGGCAACCGGGCCGAGGGCGGCGCCCGCTTCGCCTTCCAGCTCCCCCGCGACCCCACCCGTACCCCGAGGAGCACCGATGGCTGACTCGGTCCTGCTCATCGACGACGACGTGGACGTGCTGCGCGCCATCGGCAACGTGTTCGAGCAGGCGGGCTACGAGGTGGCCCGCGAGCTCGACGCCGAGGCGGGCCTCGCCGCCTACGACCGGCTCCGCCCCGAGGTGGTGCTGCTGGACCTGAACCTCCCCGGCATGAGCGGCCTCGAGGCGCTGGCCCGCTTCAAGGAGCGGAACGCCGCGGTCATCGTCCTCACCGGCTTTGCCGAGGTGTCCACGGCGGTCCAGGCCATGCAGCTCGGCGCCGAGAACTTCCTCACCAAGCCGGTGGACCTGCAGCACCTGCAGGCCGCCGTGCAGCGGGTGGCGGACAAGGTGCGGCTCAAGCGCCTCAACGAGCTCCTCCTCCTCCGCGCCGCCCCCGGCGACGACCTCGACGCGCTCGGCAGCTCCACGTCCATGAAGGAGCTGCTCACCCGCGTGGGCCTCGTCTCGCTCTCCGAGCGCACGCCCGTGCTCCTCACCGGCGAGGGCGGGGTGGGGAAGGGCTGGCTGGCCGAGGTGGTGCACCAGCTCTCGCCCCGGGCGGCGGGGCCGTTCCTCACCGTGAGCTTCTTCGGCCGGAGCGCCGCCGACATCGATGCCGACCTCTTCGGTTCGGAGTACGCCAGCGCCGAACAGGCCCGTGAGCGCCGTCCCGGCCTGGTGGAGACCGGCGCGGGCGGATCGCTCTTCCTGGAGGAAGTGTCCGAGCTCCCGGCCGAGCTGCAGCCCAAGCTGCTGCGCCTGCTCGAGACCCGGACCTTCCGCCGGGTGGGCGGCACCCGGGACCTGAACGCCGACATCCGCGTCATCGCCGCCACCGCGCAGGACCTCACCGCGCTGAGCGAGGCCGGCCAGTTCCGCGGCGACCTGCTCTATCGCCTGAACGTCATGCCGGTCCACCTGCCGCCCCTCCGCGAGCGGCTGCGCGAGGACCGCCTGACACTGCTGCTCGCGCTCGTCAACGAGCTGCAGCGGAACCTGCCGGGCGCCCCGGCGGCCGTGGGCCCCGAGGCGCTGGAACGGCTGCTGGCGCACCCGTGGCCGGGCAACGTGCGCGAGATGCGGAACGTGCTGGAGCGGGCGCTGCTACTGGCGCGTGGACAGCCCGCCGTGGCGCTGGAGCACCTGCCCGGCGACTTCCGCAACCGCCCCGGGCCCGGCGATCGCCGCCACACCCCCATGACGCTCGACGAGCTGGAGCGCGCCCACATCGAGCGCACCCTGCGCCATCACGCGGGCAACCGCACCCGCGCCGCGCAAGAGCTCGGCATCTCGCGCGCCACGCTCATCAACAAGATCAAGAAGTTCGCGATCGGCTCCTAGCCGCCCGCGCGTTTGTGCCGCGCCCGGGGCCAGGAGAGATTAGGGACCATGGGGAGCGCGCCGCTCCCGGGGAGGACCGCATGAAGGCCGAGCTGAAGGAAAAGGACGCCATGGGCTGCCGCGCCTGCGGGCGCGAGGAGCGTGCCTCGGAAGGCTACCCCTGTGAGGGGTGCGGCACGTTCATCTGCATCATGTGCTCGTTCCAGGGCGTCACCAAGTGCCGCGCGTGCCAGGAGGCGGAGAAGGCCGGGGGCGCGTGAGCACCACGTCGCTGGTCGGGCGGAGCGGTGTCGCGCCGGTCTTCCGCGAGCCCAACCTCCGCAGTGAGGTGGTCACCCAGTTCGTCCTCGGCGAGACCGCGCGGGTCCTGGCCGCCGAGGGCGAGTGGCGCCGCGTGCGCCTCGAGGGCGACCGCTACGAGGGCTGGGTGCACCGTGGCTACGCGCTCGAGACCGATCACGAGATCGCCCGCGGCTGGCGGGACTCCGCCACCGGCTGGAGCGAGGGCGCCGTGGTGCGGACCGAGGGCGGCGACATCGTGCGCCTCCCGGTGCGCGCCCGCGTGGGGCTGGCCGCGCCGCGCATCGACCTGCCGGATGGTCGGGTCGGCACCGTCATTGCCGGGAGCGTGCTGCCGTACGAGCGGTGCATCGCGCGCGCCAGCGCCGTCTCCCCGGACCTCTGGGCCTGGCGCACGTTCGTGGGCACGCCCTACCTCTGGGGCGGCGTCACGCCCTGGGGCGTGGACTGCTCCGGCCTGGTGCAGACCACCTTCCTGGCCCGCGGCATCCACCTCCCGCGCGACGCCGCGCAGCAGGCGCAGGAGGGCGTTCCCGTGGAGCCGGGCACCGAGCAGCAGGGCGACCTGCTCTTCTTCAGCGAGCGCGGCGACCGCATCACCCACGTCGCCTTCGCGGGACCGAGCGGCACCCTGGTGCACTCCACCGTGGCGCTGGGCGGGGTGGTGTTGGAGTCCTGGGCACCGGGGGCACGCGCCTTTGTGCTCCGTCCCCAGCTCGTGGCCATCCGCCGGGTGACGGGATGACCCCGCCCGCCACCCTCGTCCTGCTCGACATCGACGGCACCATCCTCCTCACCGCCGGGGCGGGCCGCCGCGCCCTCACCGAGGCCCTCGGGGACCTCATCGAGCTCAACTCGGCGGTGGGCCAGGTCCGCTTCGACGGCAAGACCGACCCGCAGATCATCCGCGAGCTGCTGGAGGCCGGCGGGCATCCCGACGCGGGCGATCCGTCGCTGGCCCACGCGATCTGCGAGCGCTACGTCGGCATCCTCGCGGCGGAGCTGCGCCAGCCGCGGAGCGTGACCACCATCATGCCCGGCGTCCCCGCGCTGCTCGACACCCTCGAGGCCCATCCCGCCGTGGTGCTCGGCCTGCTGACCGGCAACGTGGCGCAGGGCGCCGCGCTCAAGCTGGCCGCGGCGGGCATCAACGTGGCCCGCTTCGAGGTGGGCGCGTACGGCTCCGATTCGCACCACCGGCCCGACCTCCCCGCCATCGCGGCGCGGCGCGCGCTTCCCTTCTTCGGACGCGAGCCCCGCGGCCACGAGGTGGTGATCATCGGCGACACGCCGGCGGACGTCACCTGCGGCCGCGAGATCGGGGCCCGCGCCATCGGCGTGGCCACCGGCGCCTACTCCGTGGCCGATCTCCGCGCCGCCGGCGCCCACGCCGCCTTCGACACCCTGGCCGAGACCGCCCTTGTCCTCGAGGCCATCCTTGGCGACTGAGCTCGAGCTCAAGACCGTGGTGGCCGATCCCGCCACCCTCCGCACCCGCCTCCGCGAGGCGGGCGCCGTGCGCGGGTTCCGCGGCTTCATGCGCGACCGCCGGTTCGACCGCGACGGTGAGCTCGACGCCCGCGACGAGGTGCTCCGCCTCCGCCTCTGGCTCCCGGAGGGCGACGGGCCGCACCGCGCGGTGGTGGCCTTCAAGGGCCCCACCACCGTGAACGCCGCCGGCTACAAGCACCGCGACGAGCTCGAGTACGACGCGGCCCCCGGCGAGGCGGTGCTCGCCACGTTCCAGGCCCTGGGCTACGTCATCACCCACGCCATCGACCGCTTCGTCGAGGTCTGGCGCGTGGGCGACACCACCGTGCGCCTGGAGTGGTACCCGCGCATGGACGTCCTCGCCGAGATCGAGGGCGCGCCCGACGGCATCGAGGCCACCATTCGCACGCTCGGCCTGGAGCGCCGGACCTGCCTGCCGGATGCGCTCGTCAGCTTCACGGCGCGCTACCAGCAGCGCACCGGCCGCCCCGCCCTCCTGGCCGAGGCCGAGCTCGAGGACCAGGCGCCCGGCTGGGCCACCGCATGACCGCCACCGCCCGCAGTGTCCTCGTGGTGCCGGAACTCGGCCCCGCCCTCGGCCGCCTCGTGGCCCCGCCGGGCGCGCCCCAGCTCACCTGGGTGCCGGTCGAGGACCTCCGCGTGGCGCTCGTGACCCAGCTCTTTGCGCTGGCGGGAGACGCCCGCCGCTGGGCCCGCGAGGGCGACCGGGAACTGGCCCTCGGCACCCTTGACCGCACCGCCCTCGAGGGCACCTGGCACCGCGCCGTGGAGGCGCTCGCGCAGCGCGTCGCGGAGCAGGTGAACGCGCGCCTCCTCGCCGCGGCGCGGGAGGCGCGGCTCCCCGCGGCCCGCACCCGCCGCCTGGCGCTCGAGCCGGCGGAAGTGCGCGCCATCGCCGCCCGCCTGGCCCAGGGCGACGCCGGCTTCCGTGAGGCACTCCGCGCACTCGAGGCGGCGACTGCGCCGGTCCGGCCGGAACGCGCCCCCGTCGCGGCCGTGACGGCCTGGCAGGACGCGCTCCTCACCGCCGCGCGCCGGCTCGAGTCGGCCTGGCTCGGGCTGCTCGAGGCGCTGGCGCGCGAGGGCCGGGAATGGGACGCGGAGGTGCAGGACCTGCGCCGCTGGCGCCGGCCCGCCTGGCCGCTCTACGCCACGGCTGCGGTGCTGTTCGGTGTGGC
The DNA here is from genome assembly GCA_044221825.1 of Gemmatimonadales bacterium. Taxonomy (GTDB): domain Bacteria; phylum Gemmatimonadota; class Gemmatimonadetes; order Gemmatimonadales; family GWC2-71-9; genus JADJOM01. The sequence continues at coordinate 7,807 of JBGAOL010000004.1, read as the reverse complement.
GCTCTATGTCGGTCTGGTGCTGGGCGGCTACCTGCCGGTGCCGGGGCCGGTGCGTCCCCTCGTGGAGGAGCTCTGGGCCAGATGGAGCTGATCGGGATCGGGATCGACCTCGTGGACATCGCGCGCGTGGAGCGGATGATCGCCCGCCACGGCGACCGCGTGCTCCGCCGCTTCCTCACCGAGCGCGAGCGCGCCTACGTGGCGGACAAGGCGCGCCCCGCCATGCACATCGCCGCCCGCATCGCGGCCAAGGAGGCGGCCTACAAGGCGCTGCAGCCGCTGCCCGGCGCCCGCGCCGTGAGCTGGCAGGACCTCGAGGTGGAGCGCGAGACCGAGGGGCGTCCCTTCCTCACGCTGCACGGCCTGGCGCGACAGCTCGCCTTCACCCACGGGCCGCTGGCCATGGAGCTGTCACTCTCCCACTCCGACGCCACCGCCGGCGCCGTCGCCGTGATCCTGCGCCGTCCCGCCCCGGACTGACCCCCACGCCCGTGGCCACGGGGCGCCGCCCCGTCGGCCCGATCCCCAAGACGCCGACGGGGCGACCACCTGGTCGCCCCGTGCCGCGTTCCGGTGCCCGGCACCGAGCCCGCCCCTAGAGCCGCCGCCGGTTCCGGAGCAGCCCGAGCGCCGCCGGCATCGCGCGGAGCCGCGCCAGCCACGACGGCGCAAAGGCAAAGCGCAGGAAGGCGTCTCGCGCCCCCATGCTGTCGGCGTGGTAGCCAAACCACCATGGCCGGTGCATCCAGTCCAGGAAGTCGACGCCCACGTAGCGCGGCCGGCAGGTCTCGCGCAGGCCGTGCTCCCCATGGGTGCGGCCCAGCCCCGACTGTTTCTCCCCGCCGTGCGGCACCTCGGCGGTGCCGACGTGGCTCGTGGCATCGTTCACCTGCACCGCGCCCGCCTCGAGGCGGCGCGCCACCCGCCGGCCGCGCGCCCGATCCCGGGTCCACACGCTGGCCGAGAGCCCGTAGGCGGAGTCGTTGGCCAGGCGGATGGCGTGCTCCTCGTCCTCCGCCACCACGATGGGCAGGACAGGGCCGAAGACCTCCTCCCGCCAGAGCGCCGCGTCGAGCGGCAGCTCGGTGACCACCGTCGGCTCGAAGAACGTCGGCCCGAGGTCGGGGCGGCGGCGCCCGCCCGTCAGCACCCGCGCCCCGCGTGCCACCGCCTGCGCCAGCTGGCGCTCGAGCTCGCGGACCTGCGAGTCGCGGATCATCGGCCCCACGTCGGTGGATGGCGCGAGGCCGGGGCCGAGCACCAGCGCCTCCGCCTTCCGCACCACCAGGTCCACGAAGCGCTGGTACGCCGGGCGCTCCACGATGGCCCGCTTCACCGCCACGCAGGTCTGCCCACCGTTGGTGAAGCGCGCCCAGAGGGCGCCGCTCGCCGCCAGCTCCAGGTCCGCGTCCGCCAGCACCAGGCACGGATCGCTGCCGCCGAGCTCCAGGTTGACAGGGATCATCTGCTCCGCCGCGCGGAGCGACACCTTGCGGCCGGTGGCGGCGCTGCCGGTGAAGAAGATCTTGTCCGGTGCCGCCTCGATCAGCGCCGCCCCGACCTCCCCGCCACCGACCACCAGCGCCACCAGGCCCTCCGGCACGCCCGCCTCGGCCAGGAGCTCCGTGAGCAGCACCGCCGTCCGGGTGGTGAACTCGCTCGGCTTGATCACCACCGCGTTACCCGCCAGCAGGCCGGGGATCACGGTCCCGGCCGGCAGCAGGAGCGGATAGTTCCACGGCGCGATCACGGCCAGCACGCCCATCGGGTCCCAGTGCACCCGGCCGCGCTTGCCGAGCAGCGCCAGGTTGCCTGCCCGCACCGGCGTGGGCCGAAGCAGTCGCGCGCCCTGCGCCAGGTAGTACCGCGCCAGGTCCAGCGTCACCGCCACGTCGGCGAAGAGCGCCTCGCCGAGGGGCTTGCCGTTCTCGCGGCTGATCAGGTCCGCCATCGCCCGCCGCCGTTCGTAGAGCACCTGCTGGAAGCGGGACAGGACCTGTGCCCGCTCCGCCAGCGGCCGCGCCGCCCAATCCGGCTGGGCCGAGCGCGCGCGCGCCACGATCCTCCCCACCTCCTCCACTGGGGTGAGTGGCGTCTCGGCGAACACCTCGCCGGTGGCGGGGTCGATGGCGGGAAGCGACGACAGCATGGCTGGAAGGTAGCACGGGGGAGCAAAGCCAAACGCCGGCCCCGAAGGACCGGCGTTGGCACTGGGATGGCAGACCGCCCCCTGAGTTGTGGACGGAGACGAACGGAGTGCTCGCTCCACTCTTCTTCGGCCTGCCACTGCGAGTGCGGCGCCCCATCGGGGGTCCGCAAGGTGAGGTGGTAGGCCGCCCCCTGAGTTTGGACGGGACCAAGCCGAAGTGCTTGAGCCCACTCTTCTTCGGCCTACCACTTTCCGTTCGGCGCTTTGCGCCGTCGCACTCGATTATTGCAGGCTATGTGCCACTGATCACAGTTTATGTAACTGCTTGTTTTTCAATCGTTTAGCATTGTTCTACAACAACGATTAGCCGGTATTTCTTGCCGGATCGGCACGAAATACCGGCATTCATTTCCGGCCACGCGGAAAAAACAGCCGAGCTAGGCTGTCGCGGTCTTGGTCAGGTAGGGGCCCGGCGCGAGCTCATCACCCTTCGCCAGGCGAGCCATCAGCCCGACGCCGATGGTGATCAGGATGACGCTGACCACCTGTGCCAGGGTGAAGGGACCGAAGAAACGGTCGTCCTTGGCCCGGAAGATCTCGATGATGAACCGCTCGGCGCCCGCCCAGACCAGGTAGACGCTGAACAGCCAGCCGGTGGCCCGCTGCTGGAGGCGCAGCCGCCAGAGGACCAGAAAGGCCGCCAGCATGATTGTCACCTCGTACAGCTGGGTCGGATGCACGGCGAGAACCGTGCCGGGATCGGTGCCGGGCGGAACGGGGATGCCGAACATCGACTGCATCCGCTCCGCGGTCGACGGGGGGAGGCCTTGGGGAAACTTCACCGCCCACGGCAGGTCGCTGGGCCGGCCGTAGTCGTCATTCACGATGAAACAGCCGATGCGGCCCAGGGCATAGGCCGCCGCCAGCGCCGGGGCGCAGAGCTGCATGGTCCAGCGGACCGGCACCCGGAGCCGGAGGCTGTTGAGCAGCACCGCCAGCGCGCCGCCCACGAACCCGCCGTACCACACCAGCCCCCCGCGCGAGAACAGCGGGCCGCCGTTCAGGACCCAGTACCACACCTTGGCCCCGATGACGCCGCCCACCACCGCGGCCACGGTGATGTCGGAGGCGTATTCCTCGTAGAAGCCCCGCCGCCGGAGCTCGAGGGTGATGAGCCAGCCGCCCACCAGGAAGCCGACCATCATCATGATCCCGTAGCCGGTGAGCTCCACGGGGCCCAGGTGCAGGGCAAACGGGTAGACGTTCATGTCGGGCGTCCGGTCGCTGGGGTGATGGGGACGAGGCCGGGGAAAGGTAGGTCAGCGCGGGGCTCGAGGTCGAGGCCGCCGGCGCCGTGCCGGAGCCGGAACAGGCCGGCGGCCCCGATCATCGCCGCATTGTCGGTGTTGAGCCGGTTCGAGGCCACGGCCACCCGGACCTCCTGCCCGAGCCGCCGGCGCATCCGGGCGGCGAGCTCACCGTTGCACGCCACGCCGCCGCCCAGCACCAGCAGCGGCCGGTCGAGGGCCTCCACCGCCGCCGCCGCCTTGCCTACCAGCACGTCGAGGGCGGCGTCCTGGAAGCCGCGGGCCAGGTGCGGGCGGTCGGCCTCGAGGTTGGGGCTCTGCTGCACGGCGCGGAGCACGGCGGTCTTGAGGCCGCTGAAGGAGAAGGTGAACTGGTCCGGCCCGGGGTGCTCCGCCTCGCGGAGCATGGGGCGCGGGAACTTGAAGCGCCGGGGGTCCCCGTCGCGGGCCAGCCGCTCGATGATGGGGCCGCCCGGGTACTCGAGGCCCAGGAGCGTGCCCACCTTGTCGAAGGCCTCACCCGCCGCGTCGTCGCGGGTGGTGCCGAGGAGGCGGTACTCGCCCCAGGCGGGGACGTCGAGGAGCAGGGTGTGGCCGCCGCTCACGAGCAGCGCCACGAAGGGCGGCGCCACCTCGCCCTCGAGCGTCGGGGCAAAGAGGTGGCCTTCCAGGTGGTGCACGCCCACGAGCGGCACGCCGAGGCGCCAGGCCAGCGTCTTCCCGTACATCACGCCCACGAGGAGCGCGCCCACCAGCCCGGGGCCGGCCGTCACGGCAATGGCGTCCAGTTCCTCGAGCGCCACACCCGCCTCGGCCAGCGCCTGGTCCACCACCGGCTCGATGGTGGTGAGGTGCGCGCGGCTGGCCAGCTCCGGCACCACCCCGCCGAAGATCTTGTGCACGTCCTGCGACAGGATCACCAGGCTCCGGAGCGCCACGCGCCCGCCCTCCTCCGCCACCACGGCGGCGGAGGTCTCGTCACAGGACGTCTCGATGGCGAGGAGCTTGGTCACGTGGCTGGCTGGGATGGGCTCGGTGTGATGTTCACCGCAGAGACGCGGAGGCGCAGAGGGCCGCAGAGGACCTGCGCGAGGATGGTGGGCTCATCGTGAGCTGAGCCCGTGAAGTCTTGGTGGGCCTCCGTTTGGGTGCGGCACCGGTCCCCACCCGTGCTGCCGGACCACCCTCATTCACCAGTACGCCCCGCGAGAGGGGCTCCTCTCTCCGAGCACAGGCCCTCTGCGGCCCTCCGCGCCTCCGCGTCTCTGCGGTGAAACCCCGCGGCGTGCCGCTCAGCGCGCCGCCGGCACCGTGTCCACCGGCGCCCGGTCAGCGGCGGGTGGTGCGGCGATGGTGTCGCCGAGGAGGCGGCGGATCAGGTTCACGTTCACGGGCGCGGTCCAGTCGTAGGCACCGATGACCCGCTTCATGATGATGCCGTCCTGGTCCAGGATGAAGCTCTCCGGCACGCCGGTGGTCTGGTAGGCCTGCTGGATCTCGCCCTTGCGGTCCTGGAGGATGTCGAAGGTGATGCCGAGCTGGTCGGTGAACTCCTTCACCGCCTTGGGATCATCCTGGTCGATGCTCACGGCCGCGATGCGGAAGCCGAGCGGGCCGAGGCTGTCGTAGAGCTGCTGCATCGACGGCATCTCCACCTTGCAGGGCACGCACCAGGTGGCCCAGATGTTCACCAGCGTCACGTGGCCCTTGTAGCCGGACCGCACCCGCACGCTGTCGCCGGTGGCGATGTTCATCGCCTGGTAGTCGGGGGCGCGCTCGCCCACCGCCACCGGCGCCACCTCCGGCCCGAACTTGGCCAGCATCACGATGCCAAGGACCAGGCCGCCGACGATGGTGAGCACGAAGATCCACTGCTTCGACATGTCAGGCCCTCTCCCGGCACTGGCGCTGCAGGCCGCGCACGGCCTCGCCGATGTCCGGCTGGCCGAAGATGGCCGTGCCGGCCACGAAGGTATCGGCCCCCGCCTGCCAGGCGCCGCGGATGGTGTCCAGGGTGATGCCGCCGTCCACCTCCAGCGTGGCCCGGGCCCCGTGACGGTCCAGCAGCTGGCGGGTACGCCCGATCTTCGCGGTGGCCTGCGGGATGTAGCCCTGGCCCCCGAAGCCCGGGTTGACGCTCATGATGAGCACCAGGTCCAGGTCCGCGGTGACTTCCTCGATGAGGCTGAGCGGGCTCGACGGGTTGAGCGCGAGGCCCGCCGCCATCCCGCGCCGGCGGATCTCCGCCAGGTGCCGCTGCACGTGCACCGTGGCCTCGGGATGGAACGTGAAGACGTTGGCACCCAGGTCCGCGTACTCGGCGATGTAGTTCTCCGGCTCCACCACCATGAGGTGGACGTCGATCGGCGCGTCGGTGAAGCGCCGGAGCGCCTTGATGAGCGGCGCGCCGAAGGTCAGGTTGGGCACGAAGCGCCCGTCCATCACGTCCACGTGAAGCCACTCGGCCCCACCGGCCAGCGCCGCCTCCACCTGCTCCTTGAGCCGGCCCAGGTCGGAGGCCAGCAGGCTCGGCGCAATACGCACGTCCATCAGTTCCCCTTGGTCACGGTCAGGTCCACGGCGGTGCCCCGGGAGACGCGGCTGCCCGCGTTGGGGCGCTGCTCCAGCACGAGGCCGTCCGGCCGGCCCGGGGTGGTGCGGTTGCGCACCTGGCCCACCTCGAGGCCCAGGAGCTCGATCCGCTCCCGCGCCACCGACAGCGGCACCCCGAGCACGCCGGGCACGGTCACCTCGGCCGGCCCGCTGCTCACCACAAGAATAATCTCCGCCCCCGCCGGCCGGCCCACGCCGGCGTTGGGGCGCGTCTGCACCACCACGCCCGGCTCGGGCGCGGCAGGCACGGTCTCGGTGGAACCCAGCTTGAAGCCCGCGGCTGCCAGCACCTTCTCCGCGAGGGCCCGCGGCATCCCCGCCACGTCGGGCACCGGCAGGTCGGTGGGGCCGTCGCTGAGGGTGAGGGAGATCTGGGTGTTCGGCGGGACCACGGTCCCGGGGGGCGGGTCCTGCCAGATGACGGCCGCCTTCGGCGCAGAGGCGTCGCTCCGCTGGTCTTCCACCTTGGAGCGGAGTCCCTGCGCCTCGAGCTTGGCCCGCGCCTCGGTGACCCCCACCTCGAGCACGTTCGGCACCGCGTGCACCTTCTCGAACAGCGGGCCCGGGAAGAGCACGAAGACGTTGATCAGGTACCCCACCACGAACGCGCCGGCCACGACCAGCGCCTGCTTCACCAGCCGCCGGCCCCCGATGGTCTGCAGGAAGCCGGGGGACGGCTCCACGCTGGCCGGCCGGGAGAACCTCATGCGCCCACCCGCGCGAGGCGCGCGGCGAACGCCCCGTCGGTGCCGTGGCGCTGCGGCAGCAGCACCAGGTCGCCGGCGGGGGAGAGGAGCTCCGGGGCGCCCAGGTCGGTGGGCATCCGGTGGAACTCGGGATGGCGGGACAGGAAGGCGTTCACCTGAATCTCGTTTTCTTCCGGCTCAAGCGAGCAGGTGGCGTAAACTAACCACCCGCCGGGCCGGACGGCGGCGGCCACCCCGTCGAGCAGCGCGGCCTGTTTCCCGGCCAGCCGACCCAGGGCCTGGGGCGTGACCTTCCACCGCGCGTCGGGGTGCCGGGCGAAGGTGCCGGTGCCGAGGCAGGGGGCATCCAGCAGGACGACGTCGGCGTTGCGCACCGGCGGTGCCGCGGCATCTGCCACGAGCACCTGCTCCCGCCCGCTCCCCGCCCGCCGCAGGTTCTCCGCCAGCCGGGCCGCCCGCTCCGGCCGCACCTCCCCCGCCAGCACCACGCGCGCCACGCGGCCCAGGGCGACGGTCTTGCCCCCGGGTGCCGCGGCGGCATCGTAGACCACCGCGCCGGCCGGCACGCCGGCGAACCGTGCCACGAGCGCCTGCGCCGCGTCCTGCACCACGAACCAGCCCTCCGCGTAGCCCGGCAATTCGGCCGGGCGGCCGCCGTCCACCACGAGCCCGGCGTCGAATGGCGCCCGCCGCGCGGCGACCCCCCGCTCCCAGAAGCGAGCCTGCAGCTCCTCGAGGGACAGCCGCGCCGGCTGCAGGATGAGCGACGGGCGCTCGTTGTTGCGCGCCAGCAGCTGTTCCGTCTCCGCATCCCCGAACCGCGCCAGCCAGCGCTTCACGAGCCACGCGGGGTGGGAGTAGCGGTCGCCCAGGTGCTTCGCGGGATCGGCGTCGCGCGCGGGGGGCGCGGCGCGGCCGCCGAGGCCGCGGAGCAGCGCGTTGGCGAACTTGGCGGCGCCCTCGCCGATCTCCCGGCGGGCCAGCTCCACGGTGGTGGAGACGGCGGCGTGAGGTGGCACGCGGTCCAGGCC
>JBGAOL010000368.1:0-4255 GCA_044221825.1 Gemmatimonadales bacterium | reverse complement strand
GCTCGGCAGCCTCGAGTCGCACCCGATCCCCGGGACCGAGGGCTCGCCGTCGCTGCCTGCCGTGTCTCCGGACGGTTCCCAGGTGGCCTTTCTCACGGTGAACCCGTTCACCATCCGGGTGGCCTCGCTCCGGGGAGGGTCGGTACTCACGCTCGTGGATTCCGGATTCCAGAGCGCCGCGGCCTGGGGGCCGGGAGACTTCGTCTACTATGTCGGTCACGACACGCTGCTGCGGCGCGTGCCCAGCGGCGGAGGTCCGCTGGAAGAGGTCGTGACCCTTCCCCGCCCGAGGGGTCAGGGCCGTTACGTCGGGCTCCGGCTCCTGCCCGGCGGCCGGGGCGCCCTGGTCACCGAGCAGGCGACGGGGGACGGCGGCCAGGCCCAGCTCCATGTGGTGGACCTGAAGACCGGCCGCATCACGGCCACGCTGCAGGGCATCATGGGAGTGCACGTCGCCGAGGCCGAGGCCCTGGTGTACGTCGCCGATGAGGGGACGCTGATGGCCACGCGCTTCGACCTCGGGGCGCTCACCGTCCGGGGCCGCCCGATCCCACTCTTCGGCGGGCTCTCGGCGCGCGGCCCGTGGACCGACCTGGCGGTCGCCGGCGGGACGCTGGCCTACACCCGTCCCGGCTCCAACGCCCCTGAGGTCCTGGCGTGGGCGGACCGCACCGGCGCCATGACCCCGGTGGACACCGCCTGGCACGACACGGAGCTCGAGTCCTTCGCCCTGTCGCCGGACGGCACCCGCCTGGCCATCAGCATCGTGGCGGCGGCGGGCGGGGGGACCGGGCGCACGGATGTCCGCGTGAAGCTGATGGACAAGGGCCCGGTGTCGCGACTGACCTTCGGCGGGGACGGGAACGACACCCCGGCCTGGACGCCTGACGGCCGGTACGTGAGCTACCGGTCGAACCGCGATGGCCACTACAGCCTCTGGCGGCGCCGGGCGGACGGCGTCGGGAGCGAGGAGCTCGTGGCCGACGTGGGCCGCAACGTGGTCACGGCCGACTGGTCCGCCGACGGCGCGTGGCTCCTGGTGTCGGTGGCCGGCCCGCCGTCGCGGGACATCCTGGTCATGAGGCTCGGCAGCGACAGCACCCCGCGCCCGCTCCTCGCGGAGAGCTATGACGAGGTCCAGCCCAGCCTCTCACCCGACGGCCGGTGGCTGGCATATGTCTCGAACGAGACGGGGACGCGCGAGGTCTTCCTGCGGCCCTTTCCCGCCGTGGACCAGGGCAAGTGGCAGGTCTCCCAGGGTGGCGGGCAGGGTCCGATCTGGGCCCCGAACGGCCGGGAGCTCTACTTCAGGTCGGACGCGGACACCATCCAACGTGGCCGACCTGGCGTCCGGGCCCGGCCGGGTGGCTCCCCGGGTGCTGCTGCGGGCGCCGGCAGGCACCAGGTTCGAGCGCAATCTCAACGACAACATGATGGCCGTCTCGCGCGACGGGCGCCGCTTCCTGGTGAGCACCTCCCACGGCGCGGACCAGACGGGGGACCTGGTGATCGTGGAGAACTTCCTCACCGAGCTGCGCGCGGCGCTGGCGGCCGGGAAGGCGGAGTGACTCCGTGAGCGCCGCCGTATCCACACCCATCGGCCTCCCCACCACCCCAAGGGCGCCCATGCGTCTCGCGCTGCACGTTCGCCTTCTCCTCGTGCTGCTCGGCGCGCCGGCGGCCGCACTCGCGGCCCAGGCCGGCGGTGAGGCCGGCTACACCGACGCCCAGGCCGAGCGGGGCCGGCGGCTCTACGGCGCCTTCTGCGCCACCTGCCATGGCGCGGAGCTCGAGGGCGCGGTGGGGCCGATCCTGAGCGGGGAGCGCTTCACGCGGCGCTGGCCGGGGACGGTGCCCGGCACCACGGTGGCCGACCTCTTCACCCTGATCCGCACCACCATGCCGCGTCCCGCGGCGGGGAACCTGGCCGAGGAGTCCTACGTGGACCTGCTGGCCTATCTCCTCCGCCGCAACGGCGTGGCGGCGGGCGCGACGGGGCTGAGCGCCGATCTCCGCGCGCTCGCGACCCTGCGCCTGAAGAGTGTCGCGGCCGAGCGGCCACCCGCCCCGGAGTTCGTGGCGGGCGACAGCGGCCTGGTCCCGAGCCGGCGGCTTGGGCCCATCGCCGCCGAGCTCCACGCGGCCGCCGGAAGCACCGACTGGCCCATGCACCTGCACGACTACGCCGGGACCCGCTACTCCCCGCTCCGGCAGGTGACGCGCGCCAACGCGTCGCGGCTGCAGGCGGTCTGCAGCTTCCAGGTGGGTGCCATCGAGAACTTCGTCACCGGGCCGGTGGTGTCGCAGGGCGTCATGTACCTGACGACCCCCGAGCTCACCATGGCCATCGACGCCGCCACCTGCCACGAGCGCTGGCGCCACCGCTGGGAGTGGCTCGACGAGCAGCAGTGGAAGAACCAGCGTGGCGTGGCGGTGCAGGACGGCTACGTGGTGCGCGGCACCGCCGACGGGTACCTCGTGGCGCTCGACGCCGCTACCGGCCGCCTGCTCTGGGCCCGCCACGTCGGGGATCCCCGCGCCGGCGAGACCTTCACCATGCCGGCCACGATCATCGACAGCCTGGTGATCCTCGGCGCGGCGGGCAGCGAGAACAACGTGCAGGGCTGGATCGGCGCCTTCCGCCTGGCGGACGGCGCGCCGGTGTGGCGCTTTCATACCATTCCGCGCCCCGGCGAGCCCGGCGCCGAGACCTGGCGCAACGCGCCCGACGTGCCGGTGGGCGGGGGCGGCATCTGGACCGCGCCGAGCTACGACGCCGACCGCGGCGAGCTCTACGTGGCCGTCACCAACCCCGCGCCCGACCTCCCGAAGCACCTCAGGCCCGGGGAGAACCTCTACACCAACTCGGTCATCGCCCTAGACGTGCACAGCGGCGCGCTCCGCTGGTATGCCTCGATGGTGCCGGGCGACTTCCACGACTGGGACCTGACCCAGGCCACGCCCGCGCTCTCGCTCCGCGTGGGCGGCCGCGCCCGCGCGGTGCTGGTGACGGCGGGCAAGGACGGCATCCTCCGCACCATCGACCGCGACACACGCGAGCGCCTCTACGAGGTGCCGGTCACCACGCAGCGCAACGTGGACGTGCCGCTCACCAGGGACGGCGTGGACGTCTGCCCCGGGGTGCTGGGCGGGGTGCAGTGGAACGGGCCGGCCTATTCCCCGGGCACGGGGCTCCTCTACACGCCCGCCGTGGACTGGTGCGCCACCTTTGCGCTCACCGACACGGTGCGCCATCTCCCGGGCCGCAACTACATGGGCGGCACCATCCGGCGGGCCGACACCAGGCAGGGCTGGCTCACGGCGACCGACGCCGTCACCGGGGCGGTGCGCTGGCGCTACCACTCGGCCGAGCCGATGGTGGCCGCCGTCACCACCACCGCGGGCGACGTGCTCTTCACCGGCGAGGGCACCGGCGACTTCCTGGCGCTCGACGCGGTGACGGGGCGCGAGCTCTACCGCTTCCACACCGGCGGCGGCATTGGCGGTGGGGTGGTGACCTACGCGGTGGGTGGGCGGCAGTACGTGGCGACCACGTCGGGACGGAGCGGCTTCTACTTCGGGACCTGGGGATCGCCCACGGTGTTCGTCGTTGCGCTGCCGAAGGAGGGCAGATGACCGGCGCACCGGCTCCCCTCGCGGCCGCCCTCGCCGACCGCTACCGCCTCGAGCGCGAGCTCGGTCAGGGGGGCATGGCCACCGTCTACCTGGCGGAAGACCTGAAGCTGCACCGCAAGGTGGCGGTGAAGGTGCTCCGGCCCGACCTGGCCGCGACCCTCGGGCCCGAGCGATTCGTCCGCGAGATCGAGGTGGCCGCCCGGCTGCAGCACCCGCATATCCTCGGCGTGCTCGACGCGGGCGACAAGGACGGCTTCTTCTACTACGCCATGCCCTATGTCGAGGGCGAAACGCTGCGCGACCGGCTGACCAAGAGCGGCGAGCTGCCGGTGCCGGACGCGATCCGGCTCCTGTCCGAAATCGCGGAGGGACTGAGCGTGGCCCACCGCGGCGGGGTGGTGCACCGCGACATCAAGCCGGAGAACATCCTCCTCTCCGGCCGCCACGCGATGGTGATGGACTTCGGCGTGGCCAAGGCGGTGACCGAGGCGAGCGGCCGCCAGCAGCTCACCACTGCCGGCGTTGCGTTGGGCACGCCGGCCTACATGGCGCCGGAACAGGCCTCGGCCGATCCGCACATGGATGGCCGCGTGGACATTTACGCCCTCGGGGTGCTGGC
>JBGAOL010000367.1:0-4257 GCA_044221825.1 Gemmatimonadales bacterium | reverse complement strand
GACGAAGGCATCGAACCGGAGCGACGCGTTGTAGTTCCCCGGCGCGAGCGCCGGGAGCCCCACCTGGAAGCTGTTGCAGAGCGAGGGGCAGACGCTCCCGGCCTGCACCGTCGCGGCCCCTCCGCCCAGGGGCGAGAAGATCACGCTGAACGGCCCCGGCATGTTGATGCCGTCGAGCACGAAGGTGTGGCTCTGCCCCACGGTGAAGGTGCCCCCGATGCCGCTCGGGATCTGGTAGCGGGGATACCGCCAGGCGCGCATCACCCGGCTGCTGCGGCGGCCGCGCGCCGCGAAGTTCACCGTCACGTAGGCGGTGTCGTCCACCGGGCTGATGGGGGCGTAGCCTGCGGAATAGACCTTGGTGGGCAGCCGGAAGTAGAGCGACGCCTGGTTCTCGAGGCCGAAGTTGAGGCCCGGCACCGAGCCAGGGGTGAAGACGCTGTCGACGCTCACGCCATCCCCATCCACCGTCAGGCTGAGGCTGGCCGGCCCCGCGCCGGGCGGCAGGCCGTACACGTCGAGCTTGATGGAATCGCCGGCGCGAAGGGCATAGCTCGGGGCACCGGGGAAGTCGAAGTTGGTGAAGCCAAGGACCTCGGCCTGGAAGGCAAAGTAGGTGGTGTCGGCCGAGGTGGTGGTGTCGCCGTTGACGATCACGCGCACGCGCCCGCGCTGTGGCCGGGTGCCGAGGGGGAAGTTCCAGGGCAGGTCCACCGTCAGCTGGGTGGTGGTCGCGGCCGTGACCTGCATGGGGAAGGTGGTCTTGTCGCAGAAGGAGCCGCAGTTGACCAGCTCCACCTGATTCTCCGCCAGCACGGCACTGAAGCCGGTGCCGGTGATGGTCATCGTCTCGCCGAGGAACGGCAGCGTCGGGGACCAGCCGGTGACGGTCGGGCCCCCACCGCCACCGCCTCCCCCACCCCCATTGGGCCCGGTCCCACCGCCCCCGCAGGCCGCGACGAGCGCCGCGACGAGACCCAGTGATGCCACCGCTTGCCGGATGGCCCGCTTTCCGGTATCGCTTGAGGGAGGCACCTCGTCCGGGGCGCCCGGATCGGGGACCGCGGGCTCCGGCAGCTCCATCGTGGTCAGGGGCGGCAGCAGGAGGGCCCGCGCCCGGGCGGTCCTGAGGGGACGTTCGGTGCTCATCGCAACAGACCTCGCTTCGGGGTATGTCCGGGGCCGGCGCAGGGTGCCGGCCCGGGGATTCCCAGTAGGCGCAGAACCCGGCTCGATCCTGACATGACCGCTCCTCCCCCGGCTGACGGCACCATTACCGACCTGCTCCTGGCCTGGGGCGCGGGACGGGGCGAGGCGCTGGACCAGCTGATGCCGCTCCTCTACGAGGCCATGCGGCGCCTCGCGGCGCGGCAGCTGGCCGGGGAGCAGGCCGGGCACACGCTGTCGCCCACGGCACTGGTGAACGAGGCGTGGCTCCGGCTGGTGGACCAGGGCCGGGTGGGGATCCAGGACCGTGGGCATTTCCTGGCCATCGTGAGCCGCACCATGCGGCGGATCCTGGTGGACCACGCGCGCCGCCGGATGGCGGGCAAGCGAGTGGCGCCGGCCATCCACACCTTCGACCTGGCCGAGGCGGCGTCGGCGGACGAGTGGGCGGTGACGGTGATCGCGCTCGAGGATGCGCTGGCCCGGCTCGCCGCGATCGACGACCGGATGCACCGGGTGGTGGAGTGCCGCTTCTTCGGCGGGCTCACCGAGGAGGAGACCGCGGCGATGCTCGGCGTCACCGCGCGCACGGTGCACCGCGACTGGCTCAAGGCACGGAGCTGGCTGCAACTGGCGCTAGAGGGCGCATGACGCCACCCGACGACGCGCGCTGGCGCCGCGCCTCCGCGCTGGTGGACGAGCTGCTCGACCTGCCCGTGGCCGAGCGGGAACCGAGGCTCGCCCTCCGCGCCGGCAGCGACGCCGCCCTCACGGCGGATGTGCGCGCCTGGCTGGCCGCGCTGGAGCGCGACACCGGGCTCCCCGCGGAGTGCCCGCTGCCACCGGAAGGACTCACGCTGATGGGCCAGCTGGCCCCGGGCACGCGGCTCGGGCCCTGGCGGGTGCTCGAGGTGGCCGGCACCGGCGGCATGGGCACGGTGTACGCCGCGGAGCGCGCGGATGGCGCCTTCGAGAAACGGGTGGCGCTCAAGGTGACGAGCGGGGCGCTCGCGGCCGAGCGGGTGGGGCGGCGCTTCCTGGCGGAACGGTCCATCCTGGCCGGGCTCGAGCACCCGAACATCGCGCAGCTGCTCGACGCCGGCGTCACCGACGACGGGCGGCCGTGGTACGCCATGGAGTTCGTGGCGGGCGAACCGCTGGACCAGTGGTGCGCGCGGCAGGCCCCGGACCTAGCCACGCGGCTCCGGCTGTTCCGGCAGGTGCTGGCCGCCGTGATGCACGCGCACCGGCGCCTGGTGGTGCATCGGGACCTCAAGCCCTCCAACGTGCTCGTCACGCCGGACGGCACCGCCAAGCTGCTCGACTTCGGCATTGCCCGGCTGCTCTCCCCCGACGGCGCCGGCGGCGACGGTACGGCCACGGTGGACGCCATGCGGACGCCGGCCTACGCCAGCCCCGAGCAGATCCAGGGCGGCGAGCCGTCGGTGGCCACCGACATCTATTCGTTAGGCGTGATGCTCTACGAGCTGGTGGCCGGGCGCCGGCCCTTCAGCGGCGGCGGCAGCGTGCACGCGCTGGAGGCCGCCATCCTGTCCACGGAGCCGCCCGCCCCCTCGGCGGTGGCGCCGCCCCCGCTCCGGCGCGCGCTCCGGGGCGACCTCGACGCCATCATCCTCACCGCCATCGCCAAGGCCCCCGCGCGCCGCTATCCCTCGGTGGAAGCGCTCGACGGCGACCTGGCCGCGTTCCTCGGCGGCCTCCCGGTGCGGGCGCGCCCGGACAGCTGGGGCTACCGGAGCGGGCGCTTCCTGCGCCGCCACTGGGCCGCGGTGACGGTGGGCGCGCTCGCGGCGACGGCGCTCGTGGTGCTGACGGTGGTGGCCCAGGTGCAGGCGGGCCGCGCCCGGCGGGAGGCCGAGCGGGCGGAGCAGGTGGCGGGCTTCCTGGTGGGACTTCTGGAACTCCCCTACCCGTACGATTCGGGTGGCAGCACCGGCTCGCTCCGGGCACTGCTGGACGCGGGCCTGGCAAAGGTGGACTCGCTGGAGCGGGCGGGCCGGCCGGTGGACGTGGAGGTGCTCGAGGCGCTCACCCTCGGCTACTCCGGCCTCTCGGCCCATGCGCAGGCCGGCCAGGTGGCGCGCCGGGCGCTGGCGCAGCAGCTCCGCGCCCGGGCGCCGGACACGAGCCTCATCGACAGCCGGATGCTCCTCGGCGTGGAGCTGATGCTGGCTGGGGAAGAGCGGGAGGCGCGGACGGAGGTGACGGCGGCGCTGGCGACCGCCGCGCGGGTCCTCGGCCCCACGCACGTCCGGGTGGCGCAGCTGCAGGTGACGCTCGCGGGCATCGAGCGGCGGCTCGGCAACCTCGCCGCGGCGGAACAGGCCGCGAGCGCCGGCATCGCCATCCTCGAGAGCGACAGCGTGGGGGCGCGCATCGCGCTGGCGCACGCCCACAACCACCGCGGCCACATCGCGCTGGAACGCGGCGACTTTGCCCGCGCCGAAGTGGAGCATCGCCGCGCGCTGGCCATCCGGGAGCGGGTGGGCGCCAGCCCGCTCGAGGTGGCCACCAGCCTCTCCAACCTGGCCGTGGTGGTGGCCGAGGCAGGGCGGGCCGCGGAAGGCGAGTCGCTGCTGGCCCGGGCCTGGGGCCTCAAGGCGCCGCTCCTCGACTCACTGAGCCCCGAGCTGAGCGACGAGCTCCGCAACGCCTCGCGCGTGGCCCTGCTCGGTGACGACGCCCCGCGGGCCCTGGCCCTGGCCCGCTCGGCGCTGGCCCGCTACGAGGCGCGGGCGCCGAGCGCCCACTGGCGGCTGGTGCCGACGCACGTGGAGCTGGCGGAAGCGCTGCTCGCCACCGGCGCCCGGCCGGAGGCGGCCCGCTGGTTCCAGGTGGCGCTCGACACCCTGGCCCGCGCGGTGGAAGGTCCCGCAGCCCTTCGCGCGCGGGCGTTCGCCGGCCTCGCCGCCACGGCCCGCGCCGACGGCCGGCGGGCCGCCGCCGACACGTGGGCGCGGCGCTGCCGCGCGGAATACCAGGCCCTTGGCCGCCCGGCGGGGTCCTGCGCCGCCGGGACCTGAGCCGGGCTATCTTGCGAGGCGGCCGCAGTGCCCCGACCCCCCGACC
>JBGAOL010000003.1:0-31976 GCA_044221825.1 Gemmatimonadales bacterium | reverse complement strand
CGCTGGTTTTTGGGGGGAGGGCGGTGGGAACTCGACTGGGTGGCGCTGGCTACCGATAGGGGTAGGGGGTATGTTGGACGCTGGGCTGTCCGGAAACCAACCAGTCTCGGGAGCGGATCATGGAAGCGCTGAACCTGACCATTGGCGGGATGTCGTGCGGGCACTGTGTGAAGGCGGTGGACAAGGCGCTCAAGGCGGTCCCCGGGGTCCACGTGATGGAAGTGAAGGTCGGGGGGGCGAGCCTCCATTATGACCCGGCCCAGACCAGCCCCGCCGCCATCGCGTCCGCGGTGACCGACGCCGGCTACGAGGCCCGTCCGGCCTGAGGAGGGTCCGATGCAGCTCGACCACTGGCTGGTCATTGCGGGCGGCCTGGCCGCCATCGCGTGGGTCAACTGGTACTTCTTCCTGGCCGGGCGCTCCGCACCGGCCGGGGCGGCCGCGGCCGGGCCCGTGACCATCCTGGTGAAGGGTGGCTACGTGCCGGGCACGGTGCGGGTCAAGGCGGGGACGCCGGTCCAGCTGGTCTTCGACCGGCAGGAGACGTCGAGCTGCTCCGAGGAGGTGGTGTTCCCGGACTTCGGGATCCGCCGCTTCCTGCCGGCCCACCAGCAGACCACCGTCGAGGTGACGCCGCCCAGGGCGGGACGGTACGAGTTCACCTGCGGCATGAGCATGCTCCGCGGCGCGATCGTCGCGGAGGACTGAGAGCGAGGGACTGACCATGGCCACGACGGCACCGACGGCGGCGGGACCCGCCGAGACGATCCGCATCCCGGTGGGTGGCATGACGTGCGCCGCCTGCCAGGCGCGGGTGCAGAGGGCGCTCGCCAAGGAACCCGGCGTGATCGACGCCTCCGTGAACCTGATGATGCGCGATGCGTCGGTGCGCTTCGACCCGGCGGTGACCACGCCGGAGAAGCTGGTGGGGCGGATCCGGGACACCGGATACGAGGCCGAGCTGGCCGATCCCTCGCAGACCGCGTTCGAGGAACAGGAGGCGCGCGACCGCGCCGTGGCCGAGGAGATCCAGGAACTCAAGGGGAAGGTGCTGGTGAGCGTGGTGGCCGGCCTCGTGGCCATGGTGGTGTCGATGCCGCTCATGGGCGGCAGCGAGCACCAGCACGGCGTCGTGGCCGACCCCTTCATGCGCTGGGCAATGGGGGCCCTGACTCCTGCGCTCCGGGCAAGGCCTTGCCTGTTCGGATCCCCTTCGCCGGCATCGCCACCTGGGGTCGTCGGCGGTCACCCTGGTGGTGATGCTCTGGGCCGGGCGGCACTCTACACCCGCGCCTGGGCCGCCTCTCGGGCATCACTCGGCCGACATGAACATCGTCGGCAGGAAGGCCAAGGCCGCTCGACCGGCGGTGGCCACGGTGTGGCGCCCGGCTTTTTCACCAGCCGGGTGGATGGCGTGCCGGACGTACTACGAGGTAAGGATCATCATCATCACCGATCTCCGACGGGGAAATCGAGTCGAGGGCGGGGCAAGGCCAGGGCGGACGTCGGCGGCGCTGCGTGGTGCACCTGCAGCCCAAGACGGCGCGGGTGGTGGACGACGAGGGCGAGAAGGACCTCCATCGAGCTGGTGCGGCGCGGCGACGAGATCGTGGTGCGCCCGGGGGAGCGGATCCCCGTGGACGGCGAGGTGCTGAGCGGCGCGAGCGCCGTGGACGAGTCGATGCTCACGGGCGAGTCGCTGCCGGTGGAGAAGGGCGTGGAGCGCCGTCATCGGCGGGACCATCAACCGCACCGGCAGCTTCCGCTACCGCGCCACCACGCTCGGCAGCGACAGCGTGCTGGCGCGGATCGTGAAGCTCATGCGCGACGCCCAGGGCTCGCGCGCGCCGATCCAGCGGCTGGCCGACCGGGTGAGCGGGATCTTCGTGCCGGTGGTGCTGTCGCTCGCGATCGCGACGTTCGTGACCTGGTACGTGGCGGCCGGCCTGGCGGGGATCGAGGCGCCGGTGGTGCGGGGCTTCGCGGCGGCGGTGGCGGTGCTGATCATCGCCTGTCCCTGCGCCATGGGGCTCGCGGTGCCGACGGCGGTGATGGTGGCCACGGGGCGCGGCGCCGCCCTCGGCATCCTCATCAAGGGCGGCGAGGCGCTGCAGCGCGCCGGCGACGTCACGGCGGTGGTGCTCGACAAGACCGGCACCGTGACCGAGGGCCGCCCGACGGTGACCGACGTGGTGCCCGCCCAGGCGGCCACGCTGGGCACGACCGAGCTGCTGCGGCTGGTGGGCTCGCCGAGAGCGCGTCGGAGCACCCGCTGGCGGACGCCCTGGTGCGGCGGGCGAAGGACGAGGGCCTGGCGCTGGCGCAGCCCGAGTCGTTCGAGGCGGTGACGGGACGCGGGCGCTATCGGGGTGGTGGAAGGCCAGGCGCTGGTGGTGGGCAACGCGCGCTGATGCAGGACTGGGCCCTCGACGTGGCGCCGTTCGCCGCCGACGAGGCGCGGTTGGGCGCGCGAGGTACGGACCCCGATGTACGTCGCGGTGAACGGCCGGCTCGAGGCGCTGATCGCCGTGGCGGACCCGATCAAGGCGGAGAGCCGCGAGGCCATCGCCACGCTGCAGCGGCTCGGCCTCGACGTCGTGATGCTGACGGGCGACACCGAGCGCACCGCGCAGGCCATCGCGCGGGAGGCGGGGATCCCGCGGGTGGTGGCGGGGTGCTGCCCGAGGGGAAGGTGGCGGAGATCCAGCGGTTGCAGGCCCGGCCAGGTGGTGGCCATGGTGGGCGACGGGATCAACGACGCGCCCGCGCTGGCGCAGGCGGACGTGGGCATGGCCATCGGCACCGGGACCGGCACCGACATCGCGGCGGAGGCCGGCGACGTGGTGCTGATGCGGGTCGACCTCCGGAGCGCGGCGCAGGCCATCGCGCTGTCCCGGCGCACCATGCGCACCATGAAGCAGAACCTGTTCTGGGCGTTCATCTACAACGTGATCGGGATCCCGGTGGCGGCGGGCGCGCTCTTCCCGGCGTTCGGCCTGCTGCTCTCCCCGATCCTGGCGAGCGCCGCGATGGCCATGAGCTCGGTCAGCGTGGTGACCAACAGCCTCCGGCTCGGCCGGGCGCGGCTGGCCTGAGGAGGCCACGATGACACCGGCGAAGGACGGTTGCGGCTGCGGCTGCGAGGTGGACGCCACCGGGGCGAAGGCCGTCGGGGTGGACCCCGAGATCAAGGCGCGGAACCCGAACCGGCTCAAGCGCATCGAGGGACAGGTGCGCGGGCTGCAGAAGATGGTGGAGGAGGAGCGCTACTGCGCCGACATCCTGACGCAGATCTCGTCGGTGCAGGAGGCGCTCCGGTCGGTGGGGCGCGAGCTGATGCGGAACCACCTCAAGCATTGCGCCTCGAGCGCCATCCGGGCCGGGGATGAGGCGGCGGATGCCATGTACGACGAGCTGGTGGAGCTGATGTACCGGCACGCGCGGTAGGCGCGGAAGGCGTCGCCTGCTGCGATGTCAGGGCTGGCGCATTCCCGCCATGGCCGGGAATCGCCGCGTTGTCGGTGGCTGAGGGTGGGGCCTAGGTTGGCTGCTGCTTCCCCACTCCGGAGACGTGCCATGCGTGGAGTCCTGTCGTTTGCCGTCATGGCGGGAACTCACCGCGTTGACCGCCCCTGCGAAGGCGCTGCAGGCTTCATCCTCCCAGCCCGGAATTCCCAACTGCTGCCACGGATGCGTGCCAGCACGCGCGCCCGCCTCCAGCAGCAAGGGTGATGCGCCAGACGCCGCCAAGATGCCGGAGGCCACAGCCACCGGCGCCGATGTCGCACGGCGAGGCGGCGGTGGGGATGCCGTCGGCGCCGGTGGAGCGGGGGGCGGAGGCGCCGCCGCGGTCCACCACCAAGGTGCACCGGATCCGGCTCGAGACCATCCACGCACGGCACACCGTGGCGCCCGGGGTGACGTATGATGCGTGGACCTTCGGGGGTCAGGTGCCCGGCCCCACCTACCGCGTCACGGTGGGCGACAGCGTGGACTTCACCATCGTGAACAAGGCGCCGATGCCGCATTCGATGGACTTCCATGCGGCCGAGATCGCGCCGAGCCGGGCGTACGTGAACGTGATGCCGAACGACTCGCTGCACTTCGGGTTCCGGGCGCGGACACCGGGCGTGTTCATGTACCACTGCGGCACCGCGCCGGTGGCGGCGCACATTGCCAACGGCATGTACGGGGCGCTGCTGGTGGACCCGGTGACGCCGCGGCCGAAGGCACGGGAGTTCGTGCTGGTGCAGAGCGAGTTCTACCTGGGCCCCAAGACCGGGGCGGACTCGGTGCAGTCGCTCGACTGGCAGCGGATGCTGGACCTCGCCCCCGACTACGTGACGTTCAACGGCGTGGCGAGCCAGTACGCCACCCATCCGCTGCCGGTGGACGTAGGGGAGCCGGTGCGGTTCTACGTGGTGAACGCCGGCCCCAACCGGGTCTCGTCGTTCCACGTGGTGGGCGCGGTGTTCGACCGGGTATACCTGGACGGCTTCGGCACGCCGCTCCGCGGGGTGCAGACGTTCGAGGTGCCGGTCGGCGGCGGGATGATCTTCGACGTGCGGCTGGTCGAGGAGGGGATCTACCCGTTCGTGTCGCACGCCTTTGCCGATGCCACGAAGGGGGCGGTGGGGATGCTCCGGGCGGGGAACCCGTCCGGGAGCATGAGCCACTAGTCGGCGAGGCCCACGCGGCGGCGGCTGAAGGCGGTGGAGGTGAGCTCGCGCAGCATGAAGCTGGCGACGTCGTCGAGCGAGATGCGGCGGCCGCCCTCGGGCATCATGTCGGCGAGGGCGCGGTAGCGGTCGGTGCGGGGGCCGGGGACCAGGTCGGGGGTGCAGGCGAGGGTCCAGTCGAGCGTGCTGGCGCGGAGCGCCTGCCAGGCGGCCTGGTGCTCCAGGTTGCCCGGCTTGAAGATCGCCGGGAAGCTGGGGCGGTCCGCGCGAAGCCCGCCTTCCGGCGCGTCGAGGATCCCGCCGCCGGCGATGGCGATGATGCGCCGGATGCCGCGCGCCTCCATGGCGGCCACGATGTGCCGCATCCCCTCGGAGCGCGCGGTGCCGCCCGAGCCGAGCGGGTTGCCGAGGGCGCTCAGCACCGCATCCGCGCCCTCGAGGGTGCGGGCCACGGCGGCAGGGTCGAGCACGTCGCCCGGGACCACGCGGCAGCGGGCGGCGAGCGCACCGAGCTTCCCCGGGTCACGCGCCAGGGTGGTGATGGCGTGCCCCCCCGCCAGCGCCAGGTCGATGATGCGCTGCCCCGTCCGTCCGCTCCCGCCGAAGACTGCGATCCGCATCCCCGCCTCCTAGAAGAGCCCACCCACCACCGGCAGCTCGCGCCGGCGCAGCAGCGCCACGATGCCCGCGGCCACCAGCGTCACCAGGGCGAGGGTGAAGAGGAGGCCGTGATCCCCCTGGACCTCGATGCCCAGCTTGGTCAGGTGGCCCAGGATGGCGCCACCCATCAGCCCCATGGCCAGCACCGCGCCGAGCGCCGGGGTGCGCGGGAAGAGTAGCAGCGCCACGGCGACGAGCTCCAGCACCCCCGTCCCGATCCGGCCCCAGGGCTCCACGCCGAGGGTGGCGAAGATGTACCGCGACTCCGGGGCGCCGGTGAACTTGAAGAAGAGCGTCTGGCCCAGGATGGCGGCGGCGGTGAGCTGGCAGAGCCAGCTGGCGATGAGGGCGGGCCGGCTGAGCAGGGTGTCGCGCATCGGGTGGCATCCGGGTGAGGGTGAGGCGGGAGCAGGTCTCCCGACCCGGCCGAAACGTCACGGCCCGGCCCGGAGTTCCCGGGCCGGGCCGTGACGTGTCCCTGACGCGGTCAGTGGATTGCGGCGGGGAGGTGCAGGTGGTGCTGGAACCAGTCGCGCGCCAGGCGCATGGCCTGTTCCAGCGTGCCCGGTTCCTCGAAGAAGTGCGAGGCGCCGGGTACCACCGTGAGGCGCTTGTGCCCTCGAGCTGCTCGAGCGCCAGATGGTTGAGGCCGAGCACCGGGGTGTCGAGCCCGCCAACGACGAGGAGCGTGGCCGCCTTCACCTGATGGAGCCACGGACCGGCGAGGTCGGGCCGGCCGCCGCGCGCGACGACGGCGCGTACCCGGCGCCCGAGGCGGGCGGCGGCCACGAGCGCCGCGCCGGCGCCGGTGCCGTCGCCCAGGTAGCCCAGGCGGCAGCGGGGCGCACTCAGGGAGGCGCGCCACTGCGTTGGTGGCGGCGGCGACCCGGTCGGCGAGCAGCTCCAGGTCGAAGCTGATGGCCCGGATCAGCGCCTCGGCATCGGTGAGGAGGGGAAGTGCAGCGTGGCGATACCGGCGTCGTGCAGCACCTCGGCGACGAGCGGGTGGCGGCTGCGGCCCGCGCCCGGCAGGTGGGCCAGCAGGACGAGCCCGGTGGCCCCCTCGGGGAGGGTGAGGTCGGCCTCGAGGTGGTGTCGCCCGTCCGGCACCGCAAGCCGCCGGAGGGCGGTGGGGGTGAGGTCGGTGGACATGGGAGCCTCCTGGTCAGCCCCGCGGCGTGGTGAGCGAGGGTGCCGGCGGTGTCACCCGGAAGCGCGCGAGCAGCGCCTCGACCTCCGCCTCGGTGGTGGGGCGGAAGTCCTGGTACCAGCTTCCCACGCTCCCGAAGGGCTCGGGCGAGCTGAGGGTGATGCAGGGAACGCCCGTGGCCGCGAGCGCCTCGTAGGCCTCGCGCGCCATCACCGGGGCCGCCACGACCAGCTCGGCGGGATGGTGTTCCTGGACGGCACCGACGGCCGCGAGCATCGTGGCGCCGGTGGCCACCCCGTCGTCCACGAGGAGGACGACGAGATCGGCGAGATCGGGATAGGGCCGGTCGCCCCGGTAGGCGCGCTCGCGCCGGTGGAGTTCCCGGCGTTCGCGCTCGGCCAGGGTGGCGACGGTGTCGGCGTCCAGGCCGAGGCGGGTGATGAGCCGGGCATCGCGCACCTCGACGTCCCCATGCGCCACGGCGCCGAGGGCGAGGTCCGGTTGCCCGGGGGCCGGGAGCCGCTGCACGACGAGCACGTCGAGGGGTGCGTCGAGGGCGCGGGCCACTTCGGCGGCCACGGGGATGCCCCCGCAGGGAAGGCCGAGGACCAGGAGCTGACGGCGGCCCGCAAGATGACCGAGGCGCAGGGCGAGCCAGCGTCCTGCATCGGCCCGGTCGGAGAAGAGGAAGGGCATGCGCACCTCCCCGCCGCAAGGACGGACGGCGGCGTGGTGCATGAATAACATGCACCGGCTGAAGCGGGGCTGGAGCCCCGGTGACGATTCACTCATGTGAGGCAACCCGACCCGGCCCGCCGGGTTCATGCCGAAGGAGAAGTTCACCCCTCGCTCAGCCGGGCTTCAGTCCCCCCTCGTTAGGTTGCACCCATCCGGGTGCGTCCAGTGCCCGTCCCAGGAGGATCCCATGCCCGCCATCCCGACCGCCGCCACCAGCGCGACGCTTCCGCTCCCACTCCCCTGACCACCGGCACGGCGCCGGCCGCGACGCGGGATGCCGCGCCGCCGTCGAACGCCGCGCTGGCCCGGTGCCTCGACGAGGTGGGCGACCTGCTGGAAGCCCAGCAGGCGGACGCCTTCCGGGTTCGTGCCTATCATGTCGCCGCGGCCGCCCTCCGGCAGCTGGCGTCGCCGGTCACCGAGCTGTACCGCACCGGTGGCCTGGCGGGGCTGGAGCAGCTGCCCGGGGTGGGGCGGGGCATCGCGCGGGCGCTCCGGGACCTCATCGAGCACGGGCGGCTGCCGCTGCTCGAGCGGCTCCGCGCCGAGGACGACCCGGTGCAGCTCTTCGGCACGCTGCCCGGGATCGGCGAAGGCCTGGCCGACCGGCTGCACCACGACCACGGCTACGAGACACTGGAGCAGCTGATGGCCGCGCTCGACGATGGCCGGCTGGCCCGGATCCCCGGCTTCGGGCCGCGTCGGCTCACCACGCTGCGGGCCGCCATCCTGCGGCGGCTGGCGCGGCCGCGGCTGCCGCCGCCGGCGCCCCGTCCCCCGCCACTCCCGGTGGGTGAGCTGCTCGACGTGGACCGCGAGTACCGCGACGCGGCCAGCTCGGGCCGGCTGCCGCTCATCACGCCGCGGCGGCACAACCCGGAGAAGCGGGCGTGGCTGCCGGTGCTGCACACGGCGCGGGGAACGCACCATTACACCGCGCTCTTCTCCAACACCGAGCGCGCCCACCGGCTGGGGCGCACCCACGACTGGGTGGTGATCTACGCCGACGGCGAGCAGGGCGAGAGCCAGGCCACGGTGGTAACGGAGCAGCAGGGGCCGCTGGCGGGGCGGCGGGTGGTGCGGGGGCGGGAGGGGAGTCGGCGGGGGTGGTATGCTCGGCGCCGAGCGACTCGGCTGACGCGCGCCGGCTCTGGGGAACCCAGGGAGGGTCCCGCGGCGTTGAGGTGGCATGAGTCACGGCCTGACGGCGCGGGTTGCCACATGGCGAGGTGCGAGCCAGTTTCCGGACACGCGGGGTGCGGATGGCCGCTCCCTCCGCGGCCGCGCGACCCGAGCGGCCCTCCCCCCTTCCTGCCCACCGCGGCCACGGATGCCCGACCCAACCCTCGAGTTCGCGTCGTTGCTTGAGCCGCTGCTGGCGGCCGCGTACGGCACGGCGCTGCGCTTCACGCGGAACCACGCGGAGGCGGAGGACTTGGTCCAGGACGCCGCGCTGCTGGCGTATCGCGGCTTCGGGACTTTCCAGCGTGGAAGCAACTTCCGCGCGTGGTTCTTCCGGATCCTCACCAACGCGTTCTACAGCCGCTATCGGCGGCAGAGGCGCCAGGGTGTCGAGGTGGAGCTCGAGGACGCCCCGGAACTCTACCTCTACGAGCAGACTGAGGCCCTCGGGCTCCATGCGCGCAGCGCCGACCCGGCGGCCGAGTTGATGGCGCGGCTCGACGCGGAGGCGGTGGGCCGGGCCATCGATGCGCTGCCTGACGAGTACCGCGTCGCAGCCACCTTGTACTTCCTGCAGGACCTGGCGTACCACGAGATCGCCGCCATCCTCGAGGTGCCGGTGGGTACCGTGCGGTCGCGGCTGCACCGGGGCCGGCGGCTACTGCAGCAGGCGCTATGGCAGGTGGCGGAGGAAGGCGGTATCGTCCGCGCGCTGGCGACGCCCACGGAGGCTCCCGATGAACGTCCCTGACCGGCTGACCTGCGAGGAAGTCTTCGCACGGCTCGACGACTATGTCGACCGGGAGCTCTCCGCGGAGGAGGCACGGCTCGTCGAGGAGCATTGCGCCGTGTGCGATGTCTGTGCGCGGGAGTACCGCTTCGAGGCGGGGAGTGCTGGCGGCGGTGCGGGTGAAGCTGCGCCGGATCGCGGTGCCGGCCGATCTCATGCGGCGCATCGGAGGCGCGCCTCCGCGACCTGCCGGGCTGACGCGTCGGCACGTACCAGCCATTCGCGATGACACGGGTAACGCGCCCGGGGCAGCCGCCCCGGGCGCGCTGGCGCGTTCGATGGCGCACCGATTTACCCGAGCGAGCGAAGAGGGCCGGCCTGCTTGGTTGCCGACTCCGTCCCAGCCCCGCCTCACGGGGGCGGCGGATCAGGCGGAACGAAGCCCTTCGAAGATCGCGCACGGCGCTGTGCCGGGCGAAAGTTGACTTCCGCTGTCGGGAAGAGTAGAGCAGGGGATGCCGATTGCGGCTGCCGACGATAATGGAAAGGACCTGACACTCGTTCGCCCCGCCGAGGGCTCCACCACGGCGGGGACAGCGACGTCGTTGCGCCTGTCGGCGGTGCTGCCCCCCGATCTGCTGGAACAAGTGCGTCAGCGAGTGCGGTTGCTGGCGGGCCTGTTCGCGTTCGCCTTCGGCTTTGACCTCGTCCTGTTCTCCATCCAGTGGGCGCTGGCGGCCGCGCGGGGGCAGCCGCTGCCAGCGGAAGTGGCCAGCACCGAGCCCATCCAGTGGGCCAACCTGCTGGCCTTGCTGGCCTCGCTCGGGCTCTGGTGGTGGGGCGCAGAGCCGCCGCCTAGCGCCGAGCCGCCTGCACGCCATCGGCCTGGCCTACCAGGTCTGCGTCTGCTTCACCATCGCGTTCATCGCCTTCTGGCAGCAGTACGCGGCGACGGGAATCCTGCCCACCCTCACGTGGGTTCCCGTCGTGGTCATCATCTTCCCCCTCGTGATGCCTGGCCCCCTGTGCGCATGCTCGCGGTCGCCCTGCTGGCGGCGGCGATGTCGCCCGCGGCGCTGTTCCTGCTCGCGCGCCTCGGCCTGGTGCAGGTGACGGACTGGAGCGCCTACGTGCAGGCCACCTTCGGGCCGGTGATGGGCGCCGTGTTTGCCTATCTGGCCGCCGACGTGGTGTACGGCCTCGGGCGGGAAGTGGCCCGGGCGCGTGAGCTCGGCAGCTACCGCCTCGGCGGGCTGATCGGCCGCGGGGGCATGGGCGAGGTGTACCGCGCCACCCACAGGATGCTGGCGCGGCCGGCGGCCATCAAGCTGATCCGCCCCGAGGTGCTGGAGCAGGGCGGGGCGGCGGCCGCGGACCTCGCAGCCCGGCGCTTCCGGCGGGAAGCGGAGGCGGCGGCCTCGCTGCGCTCGCCCCACACCGTGGAGCTGTATGACTTCGGCGTCGCCGAGGACCGGACGCTGTATTTCGTGATGGAGCTGCTGGACGGGATGGACCTCGAGACGATGGTCCGGCAGACAGGCCCGCTGCCCGCGGGGCGCGTGATCCACGTGCTGCGGCAGGTGTGCGACTCGCTGGCCGAGGCGCACGCCCGGGGCCTGGTGCATCGCGACATCAAGCCCGCCAACATCCACTGTGGGCGCCTCGGCCTCCGGCACGACTTCGTGAAGGTCCTCGACTTCGGGCTGGTGAAGCCCCTCCAGCCGGAGGAGGGCGACGAGTCGCAGGGCACCATGGCCGGCATGGTGGCCGGTACGCCGGCTTACATGGCGCCGGAGGCCGCGCGCGGCGACCCCTTGGACGGGCGGGCCGATCTGTACGCCGTCGGCTGCGTCGGGTACTTCCTGCTCACGGGCCAGGTCGTGTTCGAGGCGCCGAACGGGCTGCAGGTGCTGGCGCGCCACCTGAGTGCGGCCCCGGTCCCACCCTCGCAGCGCACGGAACTGCCCGTCCCCGCCGCACTCGAGGCGCTCCTGCTCACCTGCCTGGCCAAGGCGCCCGCCGACCGCCCGCCCGACGCCGACGCCCTCGCCACCGCGCTGGCGGCGGTCCCGGTGCCCCCCTGGACCGAAGTGCATGCGGCCGCCTGGTGGCAGGCCCACGCCCCACTCGCATGACCGCCCCGCGCCTCCTCCGCCGGCGGACCACGACGCCGGCCCGCATCGTCTCCGGCGGGACCTCGAGCACCAGCCTCCCCGGGGACCTGCTGCTCGAGACCTGCCGGCGCGTCCGCGCCCTCGGAGTGGTCTCCGCGGGCCTGTGGTCCTTCTCCATCCTCGTCAACGCCATCCTCGCCCCGCTGCTCGGGCGGGCCGGCCATCCTCGACCAGGTCTTGGCCGTGGCCCGCGCTGCACGTCG
Organism: Gemmatimonadales bacterium; assembly: GCA_044221825.1. Classification (GTDB taxonomy): domain Bacteria; phylum Gemmatimonadota; class Gemmatimonadetes; order Gemmatimonadales; family GWC2-71-9; genus JADJOM01. Next base: position 20,460 of record JBGAOL010000003.1, on the reverse strand, counting down.
CGGGGTTCGGGCTCCTGCTCGCCGTCGGCTTCACCGTGGTGGCCGTCCGCATGGCCGGCCGCCCGGAGCAGCTGGTGGACGCGAGCGCCGGCTTCTTCCTGCTCAACTGCTTCCTCGCCGCCGTGCTCACCCAGTGGGTTCCGCCGCCCATCACCCCCCGGCTCTCGTGGCTCGCGGTGCTGGTGCTCATCTACCCGGCGATCGTCCCGTTGTCGCCGCGCCGCACCCTCCTCATCTCGCTGGCCGCGGCCACGATGGATCCCATCGGCCTCGGCATCGCCGTGCTGCGGGGCGTGCCGTTCGACCATTCGCCGTTCTACTTCGTCTGGAGCTTCCTGCCCACCTACCTCTGCGCGGTGATTGCGGTGGTGCCGGCCAAGGTGATCCGGAGCCTCGGCCAGCAGGTGCGGCAGGCCCGCGAGCTCGGGAGCTACCGGCTGGAGGCGCTCCTCGGACGCGGGGGAATGGGCGCGGTGTATCGCGCCTCGCACCAGATGCTGGCCCGGCCCGCGGCCGTGAAGATCATCCGGCCCGAGGTGCTGGGGGAGCACACGGCGGCGAAGGCGCGCGTCATCCTGGAGCGCTTCCGCCGCGAGGCGGAAGCGTCGGCGACCCTCCGATCACCGCACACGATCAGCCTCTACGACTTCGGCATGGCGCAGGACGGCACCTTCTTCCTGGTGATGGAGTTGCTCGAGGGCCTGGACCTCGAGCGCCTGGTGGAGCGCTACGGGCCCCTCCCGCCGGAGCGGGTGGTGCACCTGCTGCGACAGGTGTGCCACTCACTCGAGGAGGCGCACCGGCGGGGGATGGTCCACCGTGACATCAAGCCCTCGAACATCTTCACCTGCCGCATGGGGCTCGAGGTGGACTTCGTGAAGGTGCTGGACTTCGGGCTGGTCAAGCTGCAGGAAGACGAGGGCGCCGACGCCGTGAAGCTGACGGCTCCCAACGCCACCGCGGGGACCCCGGCGTTCATCGCGCCGGAGGTGGCGCACGGCGGGCGCCCGGTGGATGCGCGGGTCGACATCTACGCCCTGGGGTGCGTGGCCTACTGGCTGCTCACCGGGCAGCTGGTGTTCGAGGCGCGGAACCCGCTGCAGCAGCTGCTGCAGCACATCAACGATGCCCCGGTGCCCCCCTCGCGCCGGATCGAGCTCCCCATCCCCGCGGCGCTCGACGAGGTGGTGCTGGCCTGCCTGGCCAAGGACCCGGCCGGGCGCCCGGCGTCGGCCGCCGAGCTGGCCACGCGGCTGGAGCAGGCCATCGGCCCGGCCCGCTGGAGCGTGGAGCGGGCGGGCGCGTGGTGGGAACGGCATCATCCCGAAACGGTGGAGCTGCCAGAGGCCGACGCGAGGGAACCCGGCAGCGCACAGGCGACGACCCTCGAGGTGGTGCGATGACGGCCGCCGGGGCCAGCGCCCTCGATCGCTTCCTCCGCCCCTTCACGGTGGTGCGGGACGGCGAGGCGCCGACCACCCTCCTGCTCACCGGGAACGTCTTCCTGCTGCTCACGGCCTACTACGTCATCAAGCCGGTCCGTGAGGCGCTGATCCTCGCGGCGAGCGGGGCGGAGGTCAAGTCGTATGCGGCGGCCGGACAGGCGCTCCTGCTGCTGCTCCTGGTGCCGCTGTATGGGCGCCTCGCGGACCGGCTCCCGCGCCGCCGGCTCCTCAATGCGGTCACCGGCTTCTTCGTGGCCTGCCTGGTGGCGTTCTACCTCCTCGCCGAGGCGGGGGTACGGGTGGGGATCCCGTTCTTCCTGTGGGTGGGGATCTTCAACCTGATGATCGTGGCGCAGTTCTGGTCGTTCGCCAATGACCTCTACAGCCGCGAGCAGGGCGAGCGCCTCTTCCCAATCGTGGCGTTCGGGGCGTCGCTCGGGGCGGTGCTCGGCAGCGGGGTGGCGGGGGCGCTGATTCCGCTCGTGGGCGTGCCGCAACTGCTGCCCGTCGCAGCCCTGCTCCTGGCCGTGGCCGCCGCTCTCGGCAACCTCGCCGACCGGCGTGAGCGGCGGCGCTGCGAGGCCGGCCTGCCACCGCGCTTCACCACCGCCGAGATCCCCGCGGCCACCGGCGAGTACCTGGTCCAGGAGGCGGGCGGGACCGCGCAGGTCACGGTGTCGCTCGCGGGCGCGCCCTCCCGGCCGGGCACCTTCCGCCTGGTGTTCGAGAGCCGCTACCTGCTCGGCATTGCGCTGCTTTTGCTGGTGGTGAACTGGGTGAACACCACCGGAGAGTATGTCCTTGGCCGCACCGTCGCGGCGGCCGCCGAGGCCGCCGTGGCGGGCGGGACCGCGGACGGGCTCGGTGTGGCCGACTTCATCGGGCGGTTCTATTCGCGCTTCTTTCTGGGCGTGAACCTGGCGGGACTCCTCCTGCAGCTGCTGGTGGTGCCGCGGCTGCTCCGCCTTGCCGGCGTGCGGGTGGCGGTGCTGGTGCTGCCGGCGGTGGCGCTGCTCGGGTATGCGCTGCTGGCCTTCGTGCCGCTGCTCGGCGTGGTGCGCTGGGTGAAGACCGCGGAGAACGCCACCGACTACTCGCTGCAGAACACCGTCCGGAACGTCCTCTTCCTGCCCACCACCCGGGAACAGAAGTACAAGGCCAAGCAGGTCATCGACGGCTTCTTCGTGCGGGCGGGCGACGTGCTCGCCGCCCTTTCCATCTACCTGGGCACGACGGTCCTGGCGCTGGGGCCCCGGGAGTTCGCCCTCGGCAACCTCGTGCTCGTGCTGGCCTGGCTCGGCCTGGCCGTCGGGACGGGACGCGGCTACGCCCGCCTGACGGGGGCCACATGAGGTGCGCCGGGCTGCTGCTGCTCCTGGCGCTCGCAGTGACGGAGGCGGGCGCGCAGGACCTCCCGGCTCCCGCGCCCGGGGACTCGGTGGTGGTGCGGCCCATCGGGCGGCGGTACGCCGCGGGGTGGCTCCGGCGCCTCTTCCTCGGGCGGGAGTACCGGAGCCTGTGGGCCGCCCCGGTGACGATCCCGGTGCTCGACCTCGCCCGGTTCGGGGGAGGGCTCACGCCGGTCTCGCGGGGCGGGGGGCAACAGACCACGAGCCTGCGGCTCCGCGCCGCCGACGGGCGGGAGTTCTACTTCCGCTCGGTGGACAAGGATCCCTCGCCCAACCTGCCGCCCGAACTGCGTGGCACCGTGGTGGCCGCCGTGGTGCAGGACCAGATCAGCAGCGCCCACCCCACCGCCCCGCTCGTGGTGGGGCCCCTGCTGGCGGCGGCCGGGGTGCTGCACGGCGAGCCGGCGCTCTACATCCTGCCTGACGATCCCCGGCTGGGCGAGCACCGGTCGCTCGCCGGGCTGATCGGCATGCTCGAGCCCCGCATCGGCACCGGCTGGGGCGGCGCCACCGAGGTGATCCAGGGCGACGAGCTCTTCGCCCGCGTGGAGAAGTCCCCCGACGACCGCGTCGATGCCCGGGCGTTCCTCAAGGCCCGCCTGGTGGACCTCCTCGTCGGCGACTGGGACCGGCACCGGGACCAGTGGTCGTGGGCCCGCTTCGGCGACGCGCTCCCCCACCGCTGGCAGCCCGTCCCGCGCGACCGCGATTTCGCGATGATCCGCTACGACGGCCTGTTCCTCCACCTCGGCCGGGTCCGGTTGCCGCAGCTCATCGATTTCGGTCCCGAGTACCCGGACGTGCTGGGGCTCACGTGGAACGGGCGGGAACTGGACCGCGCCTTCCTCCCCGAACTTGAGCGACCCGCCTGGGACTCGGTCGTGGCCGAGGTGCAGGCGGCCATCACCGATGCGGTCATCGAGGAGGCGGTGCGGCGGATGCCGCCCGAGCATGTGGCGCTGAACGGCGCCGCCCTGGCGGCGGCGCTGCGCCGCCGGCGCGATGCACTGCCCGCGGTGGCGGCACGGTTCTACCACATGCTCCTCGAGCAGGCGGACCTCTCGGCCACGGACGGGGACGACATTGCCGTCCTCCGGCCGGCGGGTGCGGACACGGTGGAGGTCACCCTGGCTCGCTCGGGGCAGTCGTCGTACTTCCGCCGCCGCTTCGGGTCCGCGGACTCCCGGGAGCTTCGGCTCTTCCTGCGGGGCGGCGCGGACAGCGTGCGGTTGGAGGACGGCGCCAGGCTGCCCTTCCGGGTGCGCGTCATCGGCGGGGCAGGCGCGGATGTCCTGCTGGCGCCCGGTGCCCGGAGGTTCCGCGGGTACGACAGCGACCCGGGCACCGTCGTCTCCCCCGGCACTTCGCTGGATGCGCGCCCCTTCAGCCCGCCGCCGAAGCGCACGCCCACCGAGATCCCCCCTCGCGACTGGGGCCACCGATGGGAACCGGCCGGGCTCATCAGCGTCGGGCCCGACGTCGGCGCGCTGATCGGGGTGGGGCGGACGCTCACCACCTACGGCTTCCGCCGGCTGCCGTTCGCCAGCCGGCACCGCTTTCGGGCCGGGCTCGCCACGGGACCGTGGACCTACCGGGCCGATTACCGGGGGGAGTTCCGGCGCGAGACCTCGCCGGGCTGGCTCGCGGTGTCGGCGCGGGCGTCCGGCATCGACGTGCTCCGCTTCCACGGCTTCGGCAATGAGGTGCCGGCGCCGCGGTCGGCGGAGTTCTACCGGGTCACCCAGCACGCGCTCGGCGCCGGCGTGGCGCTGGTGCGGCCGCTCGGCGCCCATGTGGAGCTGACGGGCGGTGCCGGGGCCCGCTACGTGGTCACGGACGAGCGCGCCGACCGCTTCCTCACCACCCTGGATCCCTACGGCGACGGCCGGTTCGGCGTGGTCGGCGCCCACGCCGGGCTTGCGCTCGACTCTCGCACCCTGCCGAGCCCGGCCCAGGATGGGATCCACCTGAACTTCGGTGGGAGCCTCACCCCTGGATGGTGGGATGCCACGGAGGCGTACGGTGAGGTGCATGGAGACGTGGCCGGCGTGGTGAATCTCCCCGGACCCCTGGCACCGGCGCTCCACCTGCGCGCCGGGGCGCGCAAGCTCTGGGGCCGTTTCCCCTACTTCGACGCGGCCTTCCTTGGCGATCCGGCCACGGTGCGCCTGGGCCGCGAGAATCGCTTCGCCGGCGATGCGGCGGTGTGGGGCGGGAGCGAGCTGTATCTCGGCTTTGGCCGGCTGTTCGTCGGCGCGCCCGCTGAATTCGGCGTGCTGGGCCTGGCCGAGGCCGGGCGGGTGTACCTGGACGGCGAATCGCCAGGCCCGTGGCACGGGGCGGTCGGCGGCGGGCTGTGGCTGGCGATCCTCGACCGCGGCAACCTGGTGAGCCTCTCGGTGGCGCGAAGCGAGGAGCGGACCGCCGCCTACTTCCGGGCCGGGCTCGGCTTCTGAGCCCGTGAGCGGGCACGCCGCCGATCGCCGCGCCACCGCGCTCGCCGCCCTGGCGAGCGGGCTGATGGTGGCGTTCCAACTCGTGGGCAAGGCCACCCGTGAGGCGCTCTTCCTGGGTGCCTTCGAGGTGACGGACCTGCCTCGGATGACCATCGCCGCGGCCGTGGTCTCCGCGCTCACGGTGCTTGCGCTCTCGCGGCTGCTGCTGCGGGCCGGCCCCACCCGGCTGGTGCCGCGCCTCTTCGTTGCCAGTGCCGCGCTGCTCGTCGCGGAGTGGCTGCTGATGCCGCGCGCGCCCCGCACGGTGGTGGTCGCCTATTACCTGCACTTCAGCGCGCTCGGGGCGCTGCTCGTCTCCGGCTTCTGGGCCATGGTGGCCGAGCGCTTCGACCCGCGCGCCGCCCGCGCCAGCTTCGCGCGCATCACCACCGGTGCCTCACTCGGCGGGTTGCTGGGCGGGTTGCTCACGCTGCCGCTCGGCGCGCGGGTGCCGGTGGCCGCCCTGCTGCCGGTCCTGGCCGGCCTCCACGCGGCGACGGCCCTGCTGCTCCGGGGCCTGCACCTCGCGGACCCGGCCGCCGTTGGGTCGCGTGCCCCGCGCTCCACCGAGGCGCTCGAGGTGTTCCAGGGCTCCCGCTACCTGCGGCTGCTGGTGAGCCTCGTGATCCTCACGGCGATGGCAGAGGGGCTGCTCGACTGGGTGTTCAAGGCGCGGGCACTCGCGGTTGCGCCGAGCGCGGGTGAGCTGTTGCGCTTCTTCACCCTGTTCTACTGCGCCACCGCGCTGCTCGGCCTGCTGCTGCAGGCCGTGCTCCTGCCCGCGCTGCTGGCCCGCCTCGGGTCGGCACGAAGCGCGGCCCTGCTGCCGGCGGGCGTGCTCCTCGGGAGCGCGATGGGTCTCGTCCTGCCGGGACTGAGCCCGCTCCTCGGCGCCCGGGCCACCGAAGCCGTCCTTCGCGGAGGCATCTTCCGGAGCGCGTACGAACTCCTGTTCACGCCGGTGCTTCCAGCGGAGCGGCGCGCCACCAAGCTGCTGGTGGACGTCGGGGCCAGCCGGCTCGGGGACCTCGCGGGAGCCGCCTGCGTGCAGATGCTCCTGCTCGGCGCCGGGAACGCCGTCGGTGGGTCCGTCCTCGTGGCCACGATCCTCGTGGCGGCGGGGGCCCTCGCCGTGGCCCGTCAGCTCCATCGCGGCTACGCCGGCGCCCTGGCGCGCAACCTCACCGTCCGCTCCGGCGGCCTCGACCCCGTGATGGAAGAAACGGGCGGGTTGCTCCAGACACTCACCGAGCTCCGGGCTGCGCCGTCGGGGCCTGTCCCGGACCCGCCCCCGTCGGCCCCCCGTGACAGTCTCCCGCTGGACCGGGCGACGGCCCTCGCCAGCCCGGATCGCGAGACCGTCCGCGCCGCCCTGCGCCAGGGACCACTGCCAGCGGCCCTGATTGGGCGCGTGGTTACGCTGCTCGCCTGGGATGCCGTCGCCGGTGAGGCGCTCGAGGCCCTCGCCGCCCAGGCCGAGGCGGTGGCACCGGTGCTGGTGGACCGGCTGCTGGACCCCGACGAGGAGTTCGCCGTCCGCCGGCGCCTCGTCCGCGTCCTGGCGGGTGTGCCCACGCGCGAGGTATTCACCGCCCTCCACGAGGCCCTCAAGGACCGGCGCTTCGAGGTGCGCTACCTGGCGGGGCGGGCGCTCTACCGGCAGAAGGTGGCCCGCCCGGAACTGGTGGTGGACGATGCGCTGGTCCGCGACGTGGTGCTGACCGAGGTCAGTGTCGGCCAGGGCATCTGGGAGGGCCGGCGCCTGCTCGATGCCACCGACGACGCGGACGCGCCCATGGAGACGTCCCTGCTCCGCGACCGCGCCGACCGGAGTCTCGAGCACGTCTTCACGCTCCTCGCCCTGGTCCTCCCCGAGGAGCCGCTCCGGCTCGCCTATCACGGGCTCCACACCGCGGACCGTCACCTGCGGGGAACGGCCCTCGAGTACCTCGAGCGCGTGCTGCCTCCCCGGGTGCGGGAGCAGCTCTGGCCCTACCTGGAGCCGGAGGAGGCGCCCGGGCCCCCGGCGGGCGATGCGGAGGGTGCGCTGGCGCGCCTGCTCGAGTCGCGGCAGTCCATCATACTGGCGCTCGAGGCAGCCAACCGACGGCGTGAGGCCGCCGAGTAAGGAATGAGGAACCCTTGAGCCAGACCGGGGTCACTGCCGGCTGGTGCTGTCCCGGAGCCGCACCCAGTTGGCATCGGCCTTCTGCAGGTAGCCGGCGATGTCCTTGCTCCACCGGTCCCGCACCTCGAGCGAGTAGTTCAGGTAGAGCCGGCCGTCCACCACGGTGAAGGCCCGTGGGTCGATCTTGGCGCGGTAGCCGCGCGCCATCCCGTAGGCACAATAGCCGCCGTAGGCGGGCAGGTAGCGCGCGGGATCTGCCTCGAAAGCAGCTCGGCTGGCCTCGCTCGCGAAGCGATAGACGGCGCCCTCGTGCGTCAGCGTGAAGGCCGCGGAGCCCGGCGTGGCGCGCTGTTCCGTCTGGTAGGCGACTGGGTCATAGCCGTCGAGCGCCAGCCCATTGCGCACGTTTACGGCCTGGGCCTCAAGCCCGCTGGCGGCTACGACCAGGGCGAGCAGGGTGGCGTGGAACCGCATCGGGAACCTCGGGGGTGCGGGTCAGCAGCCCGCAGGACGATCCCCGGGCGTCCGGGGAAGACGCCACGCGGGGCGCAGAGGTTCCCGGAGCAGCTGGCTCAGCGCGGCGATGTCACCGCCGGACACCCAGGCGTCCCGGGAAACACGCACCGGAACGTCGCGCGGAATCCGGCCCGGTCCCGCGCCTGCCACTCGGCGTACGGCTGGTATTTTGGCGCGGCCTCCAGCCGCAGCGGCGCTGGCAGGGTGGCGTAGTAGTCGAGTGCCGTCTCCCACGCCTGGATCTCTTCCTGCCCGATCCCCCACGAGCCAGGTAGCGCGCCGCCCCGGATATGGATCAACTCGTGCACCAGCCCCACCGCCAGCGCCGCCGGCGGCAGGCTATCGCCAAGGATCAGGACCCGGCTGAAGGTGTGATCGGTCAGGAAGTCCGGGGCGCGGCCCGCGGACTGCGTGAGGCTGCTCGCGATGTTGGCGGCCCGCTCCGCAGGGCGGGCGAAGCGCACCTCGTACCCGGCGGCTTCGTACTGCGCCAGCGCGGCGCGCCCGGTCACCGAGAGCGCCAGAACCTGCGCCGCCCGCGCCAGCCTCGGCTCGGCAGCCCAACCGCGCGGCTCCGGCGGCGCCGCGGTCCGGAGAGCCGTGGCCAGCATGGTCGTGGTGACGAAGCCGAAGGGGAGCATGATGGAAGATAGGGCGGCCGAAGGCCGGCCACCCGGGGGGCGCGGCGCGGCTGGAACGGGAATTCCTAGCCTCTTGCAGCCGTTTTCATGATCGCGGGTGAGAGATATTGCGGAGTAGGGAAGTCCCTATTGGCCTGCGGGCGGTTGTAGTGTATCATCCATATAGTAGTTGGTGAGAACGATTCTCAACTAGACGAGCCCACTGTATGCTCGAATCCACCAAGACCGCGCCGAACACCGCCCACCAGGTGGTCATGGCGACTTGCCCGCTCGCGAATTGCGCACCGGGCAGTCAGGCCACGGTCGTGGGGCTCGGCTGTTCGCCCGATGAGGGGTGTCGCCTGCGGGCGCTCGGTCTCTATGAAGGAAGCCAGGTCTGCGTGGTCGAGGCCCGGCACTGCATGCTCGTGGACGTCCGCGGTACCCGCCTCGCCCTGGGGAACGACCTGACCGCCGGCATCACCGTCCAGCTCGAGCGCCGGTCGGCCTGACGGCCCCCGGATCGCCCCGCGCGATCCCCGCCCATGACCTCCGTCCGGCCGCCCCACTCCACTCCCGCCAGCGGGGGCGCCGCCCCCACACCCAGCCCTGACGCCGATGCCACGCTCCGCGTGGCCATCATCGGCAACCCCAACACCGGCAAGACGACACTCTTCAACGCGCTGACGGGCCTCCGCCAGCGGGTGGGCAACTTTGCCGGCGTCACCGTGGAGCGGGTGGAGGGCGGCTACCGGAGCCTCGACGGGCGCAAGGTGGCGGTGCTCGACCTGCCGGGGAGCTACTCCCTCAGCGCGGGATCGCCTGACGAGCGGGTGGCGCTCGAGGTGCTGCTCAACCGGGACCAGCAGCACTGGCGCCCCGACGTGGTGGTGGTGGTGGCCGACGCCGTGCACCTGGAGCGGAACCTCTTCCTCGCCAGCCAGGTCTGCGAGCTCGGCCTCCCGGTGGTGGTGGCGCTCAATCAATTCGACCGCGCCGAGGCCGAGGGGTACCGGATCGACGTGCCGGAGCTGATTCATGAGCTCGGCACCTTCGTGGTGCCCACCGTGGCCAACCGTGGCGAGGGGCTCGATCCGCTGAAGCGCGCGGTGGAACTGGCGGTCGGCGCACCATTGCCGGGGCGGAAGTTCGTGCTGCCGGCGCCCGTGGAGGCGGCGCTCGCGCCGCTGGTGGCCTGCCTCGCGGCCGGCGGCCTCACGCCCTCGGCCGCGGGGATGGAGGCCCTCCGGCTACTCGGCGTGGAGCAGGCGGAGGCGCACCTGGCGGACGTGCCGGGGCTGCACGACGAACTCGCGGCCACGCGGCTTCGCCTGACGGCCGCCGGATACCAGCCGGGCCGGGTGGAATCCGACGTGCGCTACGGGTGGATCGCGCAGGTGATGGGGCGGACGGTGACCCGGACGCAGTCGGTGGGGCGGGACCAGAGTCACCGCATTGACCGCATCGTGCTCCACCGCGTGCTCGGTCCCATCCTGTTCCTGCTGCTCATGGCGGTGATGTTCCAGGCGGTGTTCACCTGGGCAGAGCCGCTGATCGGCGGGATCGAGGCGGCCATCGCCGTGGCCGGCGAGTGGGCGGGGCGGATGCTGCCCGAGGGCGACCTGCGCAGCCTGGTCGTTGACGGGGTGTTTGCCGGGGTCGGGTCGGTGCTGGTCTTCCTGCCGCAGATCGCCATCCTGTTCCTGTTCATCGGCGTGCTGGAGCAGTCGGGGTACATGGCGCGCGCCGCGTTCATCATGGACCGCGTCATGCGGAAGGTGGGGCTGCACGGCAAGAGCTTCATCCCGATGCTCTCGGGCTACGCGTGCGCCGTGCCCGGCATCATGGCCACCCGCACCATCGAGGACCCGAAGGACCGGCTGGCCACCATCCTGGTGGTGCCGCTCATGAGCTGCTCGGCGCGGCTGCCGGTGTATGCGCTCCTGATCGGCGCCTTCGTGCCGGCGGTGACGGTGGGGTGGGGCATCGGCCTGCAGGGCCTGACGATGCTGGCGATGTACCTCATCGGCACCGTTGCGGCGCTACTCGCCGCGCTGGCGTTCAAGAAGACGCTCCTCAAGGGGCCGGTGCGGCCGATGATCCTCGAGCTGCCGGCGTACCGGTGGCCGAGCCTCAAGTCGCTCGGCGTGTCGGTGGCGCAGCGGTGCCGGCTCTTCCTGCAGCGCGCGGGCACGGTGATCCTCGCGCTCTCGGTGGTGCTCTGGGCGCTGGCCACGTACCCGCGCGTGGCGGTGGACTCGACGCTGCCCGAGCCGGTGCAGCAGGAACTCCGGCTCGAGGGCTCGGCCCTCGGGCACATCGGGCGCGGGATCGAGCCGCTGGTGCGGCCGCTCGGCTATGACTGGAAGATCGGCGTCTCGATTGCGGCCAGCTTCGCGGCGCGCGAGGTGTTCGTCTCCACCATGGGGACCATCTACGGCGTGGGGAGCGGGGACGAGGACGTGGCGGCACTCGGCGAGCGGCTCCGCACCGAGCGGAACCCGGCCACCGGCGCGCTGGTCTACACACCGCTCCTGGCGGTGAGCCTGATGGTCTTCTACGTCTTTGCCCTCATGTGCATCAGCACCGTGGCGGTGACGGTGCGTGAGGCCGGCGGGGGCCGGGAAGGCTGGAAGTGGGCGGGGATCCAGTTCGCCTACATGCTGGCGCTGGCGTATCTTGGGGCGTGGCTGGTGCAGGTGGGCGGGCGGGCGCTCGGCTACGGAGGCTGACGATGACGACCGATCAGCTGGTGGTGCTCCTGGTGGTGGCGGTGGCGGCGGGGTTCCTCGCGCGGCGCGTGGTGCGCTCGGTGCGCGCCGCGCGGGACACCGCGGCCGGCTGCGCCAGCGATTGCGGCTGTTCCGCCGCGGGGGACGAGAGGGCTAGGCGGGTCTAGACCGGCGCGACCGGAGACAGGAAGGCTCCCCGACCGCCGGTCGGGGAGCCTTTGTCGTTCCCGGGCTCAGGCGCCGGGGAGCGCGTAGTCGAAGCTGTAGGCGTGCTTCCCGCCGCTCGCGTCGATGGTCATGCTGCCGGTGAGCCCGAGAAGCTCGTCGGTGCCGGAATCCGCGACGACGGTGATGGTGAGGCTCGGCGCCCCGCGCACCATGAGGCCGGTGTGCTGGAGGATGAAGCTGCCGCGCTTGCCCGCCAGGGTGCCGGTGACGCGCTCGATGGCCACATAGCCCGCGGAGCCCCTGGTGGCGGTCATGCCGGTGAGCATCTGCCCCTTGCTGGTCCCGTCGAGGTCGCCGTGGAAGGCCTTGTCGATGGTCATGCGGCCGAGCGTGGCGCCGTCGGCGAAGCCGTCGGCGGGCTGCGGGGTGATGGTGACGTCGAAGCTGCCGGTGGCGCGCGGCATCACTGCTCCTTGTAGACGATGTCGATGGCGAGCCCGGCGGCGATCAGGAGGGCCGAGGTCTCGGGCGGGAGCTCCGCCTTCTCGTCGAGGGCGATGACGTAGTTGTCCGCCGACGTGAACAGCTCCCGGCCGATGCCGCCCCACTTCCGTGTCACCTGGCCCAGCGCGGTCCCATCCAGCGTGGTGAAGCGGAAGTTCCAGCCCTTCCAGTCGCCCTTGACCTCGGCCACCTGGCGGCCGGCGGTGTCGTGGACGAAGAAGTGCCCGCCGATGCTGAGCAGCTTGCTCTTGAAGCTGCCGAGCCCCTGCCCCCGCGCGTTCTGGACGGTGACGGTGGAGCGGAGGAGGCCGGTGCGCGTGATGCTCATGACGAGACGGCCGTCCTTGCCCTTCACGTCCACCGTGGTGGGCAGGAGGCGCTTGTTGACGAGCAGGCGCATGACCTTGATGAGGCCGCTGACGTTCTCGGCCGCGGTGCCGAGCGTCTCGCCCGTGGCCGCGTCGTGGATGTCGTAGGTGTCGGTCAGCTTGAGGACGGCGACGCGTTCCTTGACGAGATAGACCTTGCGGTCGAGCACACCGGCCTCCGGCGAGTGGGGGAGTGCGCGCTACCGCGCGCGAGGACGGGAAGGTAGCCCGTTCCCGCGTGGGGACAACCGGGGCGGGGGAGGTGTGTGCGGCGGGCCCCCCGCCGCCGGTGGTCAGCGCAGGACCGGCAGCACCACGTGCGAGGGAAATCGCGCCGTGTGCCACACCCGGTGCACCTGGGCCCGGTAGTCGCTCGCCCTCGCCTGGAAGATGCTCGGCACGAAGACCTGCGGGTTCCGGTCATAGAGCGGGAACCAGGTGGACTGCACCTGCACCATCAGGCGGTGGCCCTTCCGGAAGCGGTACAGCTGCTGCTGCAGGCGCACGGTGAAGGGCGTCACGGTGTTGGCCGGGATCGGTGCGGCGGTGGTGAAGCTGCGCCAGTAGCGGCCGCGCAGGATGTCGGCGTTCACCATGAACTGGTAGCCGCCCCAGCCGGGCATGCCCGGCATGGTGTCAGGGTAGACGTCGATGAGCTTCACCACCCAGTCGGCGTCGGTGCCGGTGGTGGAGGCAAAGAGCTGCGCCGAGACGTCACCGGCGATGACCAGGTCCTCGGTGAGCGGTTCGGAGGTGAAGGTCAGCACGTCGGGCCGGCCGTCCACGAAGCGCTGGTCCTGCTGGAGCCAGGTGCGCCAGCGGCTGCCGTCGTCGGGGCGCGGGACGTAGGGGACCGGGTGGGCCGGGTCGCTCAGGTAGGCGTCGAAGGCCGGGGTGCGGCCCGGCAGGCGGCCTGGGGGCACCACGCCGGTTGCCGTGGCGGGCGGCGCGAACGCCAGGCGGCCGTCCTCGCGGAGGTAGAGCTTCGTGGCCGTGGCCGCCTTGGGCGGCCACTCCGTGAATGTCCGCCAGGCATTCCCACCGGTCTCGAAGGCCCACGCCTCGGGGAAGCGGCCCTCGCCCGCGCCGTGCAGGTGGTGGGCAAACCACGGCCGCTGGATGTTGGCCCGGAACCAGGTGCCGGTGGCGCTGCCGAGCGGGAGCGGGCCGATGGAATCGCCGGGCGTGGCCATCCAGCCGCCGTGCCACCACGGGCCCAGGACGAGGTGGTGCCAGCCCGCCGAGTCTTTCGGTTCCAGGGTGCGATAGAGGGCCTGCGGCCCGTACATGTCCTCCTGGTCCCAGAAGCCGCCTACCATGAGGGTGGGCACCGTCGGGCGCGTGAGGACGGTGGTGAGCGCGCGCTCCTGCCAGTAGCGGTCGTAGCTCGGGTGGGCCACGAGGGCCTGCCACGACGGAAGGCCGGTCACGCCCATGCCGCGCGCCAGCGAGTCGAGCGTCGGAAAGCTGAGGTAGTAGGCGTAGTCGTCCTCCATCGGGGAGGCGCCGAAGGTGAAGCCCTTCGGGTCGGTCTCCATGATGCGCGGGAAGACCACGCCCTGCGTCTGGCGGAAGGCGCCCTGGTGGAAGAAGTCGTCCCCCATCCAGGTGTCGCTCATTGGGGCCTGGGGGGAGATGGCCTTGAGGGCCGGGTGCGGGTCCACGCCGGCGAGCGCCGTGAGCCACCCGGGGTACGAGATGCCCAGCGCGCCCACGCGTCCGTTGTTGCCCGGCAGGTGCTTCACCAGCCAGTCGATGGTGTCCCAGGTGTCGGTGGACTCGTTGATGCCCCGGGGGCTTCGCGGGTCGGCCTGGGCGCGGACGGTCACGTACTCGCCGCCCGAGCCGAAGCGGCCGCGGATGTCCTCGGCCACGAAGAGGTAGCCGTCCTCCGCCAGCTCCCGGTAGCCGTACGGCACCACCGTGTCGGGAAAGACGCCGCCGGCATTGTACGGGGTGCGGACCAGGAGGATGGGGAGCGGGCGCGCCTGGCCGACCGGCAGCAGGGCCACGGCGTGGAGCGTGACCCCGTCTCGCACCGGGATCGTGAGTTCGCGGCGCTCGTAGCGGCGCGGCGCCTGCGCCGCGAGGGCGGGCGCCAGCACGAGCAACAGGAGGGCGAGCGTCGGCAACCGGCGCATGGAGCCTCGGGGCAGGGGAGCGGGCAAGATGGAGCCGACGGGAGCGGACCGCTAGACGGCGGTGCCGAAGAGCCGCCCGATGAGCGCCGTGGCCCCCATGGCCAGCGCGCCCCAGAACGCCACCCGGACCGCCCCCCGCACCAGCGGGGCCCCGCCGAGCTGCGCGGCCAGCGCGCCGAGGACCAGCAGCAGCGCCAGCGTGCCGGACACCACCGCCCGACTCAGCGCGGGGCCGGTGACCGCCAGCACGAGCACCAGCGGCAGCGCCGCCCCCACCGCGAACGCGGCCGCCGACGCGAGCGCCGCCTGGATGGGTCGCGCCATGGTGACCTCCGACATGCCGAGCTCGTCGCGCGCGTGCGCCCCGAGGGCGTCGCGCGCCGTGAGCTGGTCTGCCACCTGCGCGGCGAGGTCGCGGGTGAGGCCGCGCTGGACGTAGATGCCGATCAGCTCCTCGCGCTCCGCCACCGGGTTGGACGCGAGCTCGGCCTTCTCGCGGGCCAGGTCGGCCTGCTCGGTGTCGGCCTGCGAGCTCACCGAGACGTACTCCCCGGCCGCCATGCTCAGGGCGCCGGCCACGAGGCCGGCCGTGGCGGCCAGCAGGATCGCCGGCTGGCCGGGATTGGCGGCGGCCACGCCGACCACGAGGCTGCTGGTGGAGATGAGGCCGTCGTTGGCGCCGAGCACGGCGGCGCGGAGCCACCCGATGTGGGCAGTGCGGTGGAGTTCGGCGTGCGGCATGGGTGGGAGCCGGTGGAGGATCCCCAAACTTCTCGGGGTGGGGGTGGCGGGCACAAGCGGGGCTCTCGGCATTCATGACAATCGATCCCTCCGCCGTTCATTCACGGCCGATTCACCGCCGCCGCCTAGGTTGGCCCCATCACCTGGGAGGTTGCATGCTGGCCCTGTCCCGTCGTCATCCCCTCACGAGTCCCACTGGCCCGCCGCTCCCGAGCGACGCGGAACGGGTGCGACTGCTGGCCCGTGGCGTCGTGGTGGCGGAGCCCGGGCGGTGCGTGCAGTGCGGCACCTGCTCGCACAGCTGCCCCAGCGGCATCGACGTGCGGGCGGTGGCGCGGGAGGGCGGGGTGGTCACCGACCGGCGGTGCCTGCTGTGTGGCAGTTGTGTCTCGCGGTGTCCTCGCGGCGTGCTGTCCTTTCTGCTGGTGGATGGTGCCGCATGAGCCGCCGCCACGTCATCGTCGGGTCCGGTATCGCGGCACTCTCGGCGGCCGAAGCGATCCGCCAGGCCGAGCCCCGGGCCACCATCACGGTGGTGGGCATGGAGCCGGCCGGGTTCTACTCGCGCCCGGGCCTGGCCTATTACCTGACAGAGGAGCTGCCGGCCCAGCAGCTGGCGCTCCGGACCGAGCGGGAACTGGCGGCCCTGCGCCTGGAGCGCATCGTGGGGCGCGCCACGTCGCTCGTCCCGGCGCGGCATCTCCTCTACCTGGAGGACGGGCGGGCGCTCCGCTACGACCGGTTGCTCCTCGCCACCGGGGCGGCGTCGATCCCGCCCGATTTTCCCGGGGCCGGGCTCGAGGGCGTCATGCACCTCGATGGGCTGGCGGACGCGGAAGGGCTGGTGCAGCGGATCGGGACGGCCCGCGCCGCGGTGGTGGTGGGCGGCGGCAGCACGGCGCTCGAGCTGGTGGAGGGCTTCGCGGCCCGCGGGCTCGACACCCACTACCTGATGCGCGGTGAGCGCTACTGGGCCAAGGTCCTCGACCGGGTGGAATCGGCGATCGTCGAGGCACGGCTCCTCGCGGGCGGCGTGCACCTGCACCGGCACACCAGCATCCGTGAGGTGCTCGGGGAAGCGGGTCGGGTGGCCGGCGTCAGCACGTCGACCGGCCGCCACATCCCGGCCCAGATCGTGGCCGTGGCGGTCGGTGTGCGGCCGCGGCTGGCCCTGGCGCAGGGGGCGGGCCTCACGCTCGATCGCGGCATCATCACCTCCGAGTGCCTCGAGACCTCCGCTGAGGATGTCTACGCCGCGGGCGACGTGGCGCAGGTGTACGATCCCGTCACCCGCACCGCACAACTCGACACGCTCTGGGCCAGCGCCCAGGCGCAGGGCCGGATCGCGGGGCTCAACATGGCCGGGCTCCGGCTGGCCTACCGCACGCGGCCCGCGCTCAACGTCACGCGCCTCGGCGGCATCACCACCACCATCGTGGGCACGGTGGGGGCCAGCGACGATCCCGACCTCCTCACCCTCACCCGCGGCCAGAGCGAACGCTGGCTCACCGATCCCGAGGCGTGGAGCGTCGGCGGCGCGCGCCGGGGCCACCGGCTCCGCGTGGTGGTGAGCGGCCGCGCCATTGTGGGTGCCGTCATCATGGGCGACCAGGCCCTCTCCACCCCGCTGGCCCACCTCATCGGGGAGCAGGTGGACATCTCGGCCCTCCGGCCGGCGCTCGACGCGGAGCCCGAGGCCGCGCTCGATCTCCTCCTCGAGTTTTGCCACGCCCATGTCCGCGACCGCACCGCGTCGCACGGCTGAGCTCTTCGCTGCCGTCTTCACGGCGGCCGGCGCGATCCTCGCCTACCTCCTGGCACGCCCGGGCGTCGCCCGCTGGGCCGGGGCGCCCACAGGTCACCTCCTCGGCGTGGTGGGAATCGGGCTCATGCTGTGGGCCGGGTTCGGCTACACCTGGCGGAAACGGAGTACGGCCCCCGGGGTCACCGCCATGCGCTCCGCGATGTACTCCCACGTGGCGGCGGGCCTGCTGGGGCCGCTCCTCGTGATCCTGCATTCCGGGTTCACCTTCCATGGCCTCGCGGGGATCCTGTCGCTGGCCATGGTGCTCGTGGTGGCGAGCGGCGTGGTGGGCCGTGCGCTCTTCGGCGCGGTGCCGCGCGAGGTGACCGTGGCCGACCCGATCCGCCTCGCCATGCTCGACGCGGAGCTGGCCCGCCTCGAGGTGCAGCTCGCCGAGGCCGCGCGCGCTCCCGCCCCGGATCCCGCCACCGAGGCACGGGTGCGCCGGGCCATGACCGACCTGCAGCACGAGCAGGACGTGCTCCGCACCAGCTGGCGCGCGGAGGGCGGGGCGGTGGCCTGGCGGAAGGTGCTGAGCGGCTGGTGGCTCCTGCACGTGCCGGTGAGCATGGCGCTCTGGCTGCTGGCGCTGGCGCACGTGGGCGGGGCCCTCTGGTACGGGACCTTCTCGCGGTAGGCGGCGATGCACGCACCCCTCTTCTCCCGGGTGACCCTCCTGGTCATGGCGGCGACCCTCGCCGGCGTGGCGCTCGCCGCCGGCCTCGGCGGGGGCGCCATGTTCTCGCCCGGCCAGCTCCACGCCGGCGACAGCACCGTCACCACCCTCGGCGGCGTCACCTCGCACGCGGCGCTCGGGCACGACTGCGCCGCCTGCCATGCCGCCCCGTGGAGCACCGTTCGCATGGCGGACCGCTGCCTCGCCTGCCACGAAGACACCCGTGCCGAACTCGGCGACAGCACGGCCCTCCACGGCGCGCTCGACGATCCGCGGAACTGCCTGGCCTGCCACGACGAGCATCTCGGCGCCACTGCCCGGCTCACCCGCTTCACCGGCTTCACCGTCGCCCACGGGCAGCTCGGCTTCCCGCTCGACGCGCACCAGACGACGGCCGGCGGGCGCCCCTTCGGCTGCGGCGACTGTCACGGGGGCGACAGCTTCCGCTTGGAGCCGGCGCGCTGCGAGAGCTGCCACCGTGAGTACCAGCCGGCCTTTGTGACCGCCCACCTCCGGGACTGGGGCACCGACTGCCGCAGCTGCCACGACGGCACCGACCGCTTCTCGCGCGGCCGCTTCAGCCACGATACCACCGGCCTCCGCCTCGACGGCGCGCACTCGAAGGCCGCCTGCGCTGACTGCCATACCGGCGTCACCACGCTGCCGGGCTTCGCCCGCGCCCCTTCCGACTGCGCCGGCTGCCACGCCCGCGACGACGAGCACCGGGGCGAGTTCGGCCGGGACTGCGGCGCCTGCCACGACACGCGGAGCTGGGAAGGCGCGCGCATCCGCCACGACGTCTTCCCCATCAATCACGGCAGCCGCCGGCCCTCCCCGTGCAGCACCTGCCACGAGAACCGGGCCAACTACAAGCAGTACACCTGCTACGGCTGCCACGAGCACTCCCGCGACCGCGTGATCCGCCAGCATCGCGGGGAGGTCCGGACCACCAACCTCGACAATTGCATCCGGTGTCACGAGGGCGGGCGGGAGCATGGCGGCCACGAGGGGTGGGGCGGGGACGACGACTAGACTCCCCGGAATGACGCCTCGCTTTCATCTCGCCTTCATGCAGTCCCCGGTAAACTCTTTGGCGTGAGTACCCGGTCGCTCCGCGCCGTCCGCTTCGTGTTCGCCGTCCTGCTGGCGGCGGCACAGCCCTGGTTTGCCACCTACACCTGCTGCCCGCCGAGTGAGGCGGTGCTCCCGGGTGGGTGCGCGCATGCGCGAGGCGGCCATGAGGGGCACGAGTCCGGCTCCGTGCCCGCCCCCGACGGCCACCACAAGGGTCCCTGCATCCACTGCTGCAGTGCTCCGGGCGGCGTACTCGCCTCGCCGCGGCTCGATGCGCAGGCGCTGCTCGTCGCACCGGTGGCCATCGTTCGTGTCGTGCCCCGGCCAGAGAGCCCGGGCCCCCGCCTCAGCCATCACCTTCTTCCCTTCGCCACGGCACCTCCCGCCGGCGCGTGACGTCCCCGGCCACCCCACCCGGGGTGCGCCCTCACGTGACCGCAGTCCTTTCCCGGGAGTGTTCCATGCGCTGGACGACCTTCCGCCGCGCCGCCCTGGCGCTGGCGGGTCTGTGGATTGCCGCCGGCTTTCCCCTCGCCGCTCAGGCGGAGGGGCACACCGTCAGCGGCGTCATTCGTGATTCCCTCACTGGGGCGCCGGTGGCGGGCGCCGAGCTCACCGCGGGCCTGACCCGTGTGGTCACCGATGCCACGGGTCGCTTCCGACTCGTGGTCGGCAGTGACAGCACGGCGATCGTGATCCGCCGGATGGGCTATGCACCGCGCCGCCTGGCCGCCGGCCGGGTGGGTCAGGTCACCCTGCTCGCCCCCGAGCCGGTGCTGCTGACCACGCTGACCAGCACGGCCGCCGAACCAGTGACCATCGCGAGCGGCACCGCACTCGGCCTGACGAGTGTCGGCGAAGCAGCCCTGGCGCCCCGCGGGGAGGTGAGTCTCGCGAGCGCGCTCGCGGTCGAGGGCGTCTCCTCGCAGCAGCCCGGCACCTGGGGCGGCAAGGCCTTCGTGCGGGGGCTGGGAGGAGAGCGCGTGACGGTGCTGCTCGACGGGGACCGGGTCAATCGCGCCTGCAACTTCGGGATGGATGGGAGCCTGGCCACCATCCAGCCGGGCACGGTGGAGCGGGTGGAAGTGCTCGCGGGGCCGGGCTCAGTGCTCTACGGGTCCGGAAACCTCGGCGGCGTGATCAACGTGGTCACCCGCGGCGGTGACGAGGACCGCGCCAGCGGCGGGGAACTCCGAGCCGGTGCCTCCTCCGCCGTCCCCGGGGGCACGTTAGGCGGGTCGTGGTTCTGGAACCGCGACGCCCTGAGGGTGGCGCTCGCCGCGGATGGCGCCGCCTACGGTGATTACGCCACCCCGGGTGGCACCGTGGACCGCTCGGGCTACCGGGACGCGACTCTCGACGGCCGGGTGGCCGTCCTGCCGTCGGCCACGCACCGGATGGAGCTCCACGTGCAGCGCTATGCCGGCCGCGACATCGGGTACCCCGCCATGATGGGCACGTCGATTCCCGCCGAGGACCGGCTGCTCACCGCCCTCGAATTCGGCTACCAGGGGCGGCGCGGCATCGTGGACGGCGCCTCGGCCAAGGTGTACCGTCAGGGCCTGGACCACGACATGCGCATGGCGATGACCATGACCGGCATGAACAACATGCCGATGACCACCCGCACGGCGGCCCG
>JBGAOL010000366.1:0-4261 GCA_044221825.1 Gemmatimonadales bacterium | reverse complement strand
GATCATGGCATGGCCCGGCCCGTCAGGGCCGGCCCCACGTCGTGGTCAGCGTAGAAACAGCACGTGGACCACGAACACCGTACCGAGGCTGCCCGAAATGATCAACTGGGCGAGGTGGCCCCGGGTCGTGAGGTTGGTGAAGGAACTGAGCGGCAGGTCCAGCCGGACCCAGCTCCCGGTGGCCAGCGCCGGGCTCGTGGCGGCCGACAGCGTGAGCTCGTGCTCCACGTCGTCCCCGCCCCCGAAGCCGCCGTCGGCACCGAAGTCCACCAGCTTCACCTTGAAGACTGCCGGTGCGCCCGTGGCGTCCGGGGTCCAGATGTCCATCAGGAAGTGCGTCATGGCGGTGGCGTTCACCGGCGCCGAGGTGAACTCGATGCCCGCGAAGACCAGGTTGCTGTACTGCTTGATGTCGTTGCCCGCCACCTGCTGGTCGGTCACGTCCGCCACGTCCCAGCCCGCCGACCAGGTGTCCACCGTGACGTTGGTGTAGCTGTTGCTGAAGAGCGAGACCACGTCGGTGGGCGCAAACGCCGGGGCCGCCGCCGGCGCCGCCGGCGAGGTGGGCGCCGCCACCGCGTAGAAGTAGATGTTGTCCACGAACACGGTGCCGAGCGTGCCGGAGACGATGAACTGCGCGAGGTGCGCCCGGTTCACCAGGCCCGCGAAGGCCGTCATCGGGACGTCGATCCCCACCCAGCTCCCCGTGGCCAGCGCCGGCGAGGTGGCGCTGGTGAAGGTGAGCTCGTGCTCCGTGTCGTCGCCGCCGGCAAAGGCGCCGTCGGCCCCGAAGTCCACCAGCTTGACCTTGAAGCTCGCGGCAGCCGTGGGGTCGGGTGTCCAGAGGTCCATATGGAAGTGCGTCATCGCGGACGCATCCACCGGCGTGGACGTGAACTCCACCCCCGCGAAGACCAGGTTGCTGTACTGCTTGGTGTCGTTGCCGGCCACCTGCAGGTCGGTCACGTCCGCCTGGTCCCACACGGCGGACCAGGTGTCCACCGCCGCATTGGTGTACGCGTTGCTGTAGAGCGAGACCACGCTCCCGGCCGACGCCGTCGGCGTCGGGGCCGCCACCGCCGGGGCCGAGGGCGCCGCCGAGGCGTAGAGGTACACGTTGTCCACGAACACCGTGCCGAGCGTGCCCGAGATGATGAGCTGCGCCAGGTGGCCGCGGGTGGTGAGGCCCGTGAAGGCCGAGAGCGGCACGTCGAGGCCCACCCAGCTCCCGGTGGCCAGCGCCGGGACCGTGGCGCTCGTGAAGGTCAGCTCGTGCTCCACGTCATCGCCGCCGCCGAAGCCGCCGTCGGCGCCGAAGTCCACCAGCTTCACCTTGAAGCTCGCCGCCGCCGTCGGGTCGGGCGTCCAGATGTCCATGTGGAAGTGGTCCATCGCCGTGGCGTTGACCGGGGCGCTGGTGAACTCGATCCCGGCGAACACCAGGTTGGTGTAGCGCTTGGTGTCGTTGCCGGCCACCTGCAGGTCGGTCACGTCGGCCTGGTCCCACACCGCCGACCAGGTGTCCACCGCCACGTTGGTGTAGGCGTTGCTGAAGAGCGAGACCACGCTGCCGCTCGCCACCACCGGCGTCGGCGCGGCCACGGTGGGTGCGGCGGGCGGCGGCGGGGCGGCGCCCGCGTAGAAGTACACGTTGTCCAGGTACACCGTCCGGCTCGAGCCGGAGATGATGATCTGGGCCAGGTGCCCCGTCCCCGCGAGCCCCGTGAACGAGGCCAGCGGCAGGTCGAGGCTGTTCCAGGCCCCGGTCTGGATCGCCGGGTTGGAGGCGGGCGTGAGCGAGAGCTCGTGTTCCGAGTCGTCCCCGCCGCCGAAGACGCCGTTGGCCCCGAAGTCCACCAGCTTCACCTTGAGGAGCGCGGCGTCGAGCAGCCAGGCATCGAGGTGCAGGTGGGTCATCGCCGATGCGTTGACCGGCGCCGAGGTGAACTCGATGCCCGCGAAGAGCAGGTTGGTGTACTTCTTGGCCGCATCCCCGCCGGGCGCCACGTCGGCCACGTCGGCCTGGTCCCAGGACGCGGACCACGTGTCCACCGGCAGGTTGGTGTACGCGCCGCTGAAGAGCGAGAGCACGTCGGCCGGCGCCTCGTCGGGCGTCGGGGCCGCGCCGCTCGGCGGGGCGCCGGCGGTGAGCACCACGGTGCCCGTGGCCGGCGTGGTGCCGAGCAGCGCCGTGATGTCCGCGTCGCCCGCGCCCACGATGCTCACGATGGCGTCGCCGTCCACCGTGGCCACCGCCGCGTCCGACGACTGGAAGGTGAAGTACTGCGGCGCCACGCTCAGCGTCTGGTCCACGCCGCCCACCGCAAACGTCACGGTGGTGCCGCCGAGCCGGAGCTCCGAGCCCACCTCATCGACGATCGTGTCCGCGGCCAGCGCGGGGCGCGGGTTGGTGATGCTCCCCACGGTCTCGAACTGGATGTCGTCGAGCCAGATCTCCGCTCCCACGCCGCCTTCCGGCCCCTCGGCCAGGAAGAACAGGCCGCCCTCCTGCGTCAGCTTGGCGGCGAGCGGGATGGGGATGACGTAGCGCTGCCAGGTGGTGGAGAGCGCCAGGCCGGCCTGCTGCGCGGTGAAGCGCGAGGACCCGGTGTTGTCGTTGCCGAGGCCGGCCACGTCCAGGGTCAGCGCGCGGCTGGCCTTGGCCCAGAAGGTCAGGGCGTTGTAGCCCGTCAGGTCCCGGGGGACGTTGGCCACGAAGGCGCCGCCGGCGTAGCCGCCGCTCGGGTCGCCCGCGTCGGGGACGGTGATCCGGAGGCTCACGGTTCCGGTGTGCGCCGTGCTGCCGTCTTCCGAGAGGGCATCGAGCTTGGAGCCGCCGAAGGCCTGGAAGCCGACGCCCGCCGTGAAGCCCTCGGCGAAGACGCCCGCATCCGACGGGAAATCCGCGGGCCCGAGCGCATCGGTGTCGCGGGCGCAGGCGAGTCCGGCGCACAGCAGGCTGGCCAGCGCGGCGCCCCGGGCGATGGAGACGGTACGAGACATGGGCTCGCTCCGAAGTGACGATTGGGAAGCGCCGGGGAAGGCAGGCCCCGCCGTGGGGTCCCGGCTTTGTTCGTTGACCGAACAAAGTATGGGGCTGGCGCACAAAACTGTCAAGCGGCCCCGCTGGGGTGGGGCGGCGTGCTTCCCCGCCAACCTATCTTCTTGCCCCATGTCCCTCTCCCCCGTCGTGCTCCAGGCCCTCCTGCTCGCGGCCACCCTCGCCGCGCTCCTCTCCCCCTCGCGCCGGGGGCTCGCGGGGGTGCTGGTCCTGGCGCTCGCGTATGCCGGCCTGCTCGTGGCAGGGGGCCCGGACTGGGCGCTGGGGCAGCTCGTGCCCCGGAACGCCGGGATCAGCGCCGGGCTCGTGCTCTACGGTGTCGCGCTCCTCGTGGCGGGGGCGCTCCTCGGCAGCAGCCGGGCCACGCGGCGCGGCCCCGGGCTGGCGCTGCTCGCCCTCGGCGCGGTGGCCGCGCTGGTGCCCGTGGTGCCACTGATCCAGCAGGGCGGGGTGGTAGTGACCGTGGCTGCCCTGGCCGGCTTCACGGTGGCCACCTTTGTCCTCGGCGTCTTCGGGCCGTTCCTTCGGATCGGGGCGGCGGTGCGGTGGCTCGAGACGCAGGCAGGGACGGCCCCGGCGGTGCCGGAATCTCCGGGGCTGCTCTCGGCCGGCGCGCTCCTGGCGCTCGGCGCCGTGCTCGTTCCCGGGGCGCACGGGCTCCTGGCCTGCGCGGTGGCCACCGTGCTGCTCGGGCTGTTCGGGTGGTGGAAGACCGGCCCGACGCGCGGGGCGGGGCCGCTGGTCTCGGGGGGGCTGGCGCTCGGGCTGCTGCTCTTCGCCTGGTGGTACGTCGCCCGGGTGGCGGGCGATACCTCGCTTCGTCTGGCTGACCTCACAGAGGGGCCGTTCAGTCCGGCATTCGAGCTCTCGGCGTCGGTGCCGCTCGCGCTCGCGGCGTGGGTGCTGCTCGGGCTCGCGCCATTTCACCGCGGGCCGCTGGGGCGCTGGGCGCCGGTGGTGGGCGGCGCACTGCTGGTGCGCCTCACCGCCGTGGCGCTGCCGAGCGGACTGGTGCACTGGCAGCCGCTGCTGTACCTGCTGGGCACGCTGGCCGCGTGGCATGCGGTGGCCACGCGGCGCCTGGACGAGGGTGTCGTTGCCGTCGCCGCGCTGGGCCTGGCGAGCGCGGCGCCGCAGCCGGGATGGGCCGGACTCGACCTGGCCGCCCTGCCGGGACTGGTGGCGCTTGGCGGCCTGACG
>JBGAOL010000365.1:0-4291 GCA_044221825.1 Gemmatimonadales bacterium | reverse complement strand
TGATGACGCCCCGCACGGCGGCGAGCTGCTCTGGGTCCCGGCCACCGGTGGCGTGGTGCGCGATCCCGCGCACACCATCCCGCTGCTGCGGCATGTGGCCACCCTGGCTCCGGTGCGGCCCCGCTTCGGTCCCGAGCCGCCGTGGGGCACCGTGCGCGCGTTGGTCCGGGAGCGGCTGCAGCAGGCCGCCGGGGCGGGGCTCGGGCCGCCGCTCGGCCTGGAGCAGCGGCGCGTGCTCCGCGCGCTCCGGGAGCTGGCCCTGCGCGCGGGCCGGCGGCGGGACGCAGCGCTCCTCGCCCGCTGCGACGCGGCCCTCGCCCGACTCGGGGCCGGGCTCTCGGCCGGCGCCGCCCTCCTCGTGGCCGATGCGGCGCGGGCCGGCGGGGACCTGCTGCTCCACCTGGCGCCGCTCCTCGCCACGCCGGCGCCACCGCGGGCGCCGAGCTGCCTGGTGCCCCGCATCACGGGGCTGGTGCAGGTCGCTAGCTTCCCGGCATGCCACCGTACCGCGCCATCCTCTTTGATCTCGACGGGACGCTGATCGACTCGATCGGCCTCATCCTCGCCAGCTACCACCACACCCTGGCCACCCACGGCCTGCCGCCGGTGAGCGATGCCGAGTGGCTCGCGGGCGTCGGCACGCCGCTCCGGGTGCAGCTGGCGCGCTTCGCCCCCACCACCGCGCACATGGACGCGCTGGTGCAGACCTACCGCGACTACAACCTCGGCAACCACGACGCCGTGGTGAAGCCGTATCCCGGGGTCCCGGCGCTGGTGCGGCGGATCCGCGCGGCGGGCTACCGCACCGCGGTGGTCACCAGCAAGAACGTGGAGGGGACCCGGCGCGGCCTGGTGGTGGCCGGCCTCGAGGAGGAGATCGAGGTGATCGTCGCCGCGGACACGGTGACCCACCCCAAGCCGCACCCCGAGCCGGTGCTCCAGGCCATGGAGAAGCTCGGGACCCGCCCGGCCGAGACGCTCTTCATCGGCGACAGCATCCACGACCTCAACAGCGGCCGGGCCGCCGGGGCGCGGACGGGGGCGGTACTTTGGGGTCCCTTCGGGCGCGAGGCGCTGGAGGCGGGGACGCCCGACCACTGGCTGCGCACCCCGGCCGACCTGGAAGACCTCTTGTTCCCCGATTAATGAAAGGCCGGCTCCCGGCGGAGCCGCCCCCCTCACCCCCCCTCCCCCCGGCCGTTACATTCCCCGCCGTCCGTAACAACCCCGTCACGGCCACCCGGGAGTCATCGTGGGTCTCCTGCCGCGCGACCAGCGCTTCTTCGACCTGTTCACCACCGTCTCGGAACGGACCCTCGAGGCCGCCCGGGCGCTCGAGGAGCTGCTCAAGGCCAACCCGGACCGCCGCGGGCCGATCGTGGACTCGATCAAGCGCCTCGAGCACGAGTGTGACACCCTGACCCACGAGGTGATCACCCGGCTGGACCGGAGCTTCATCACCCCGCTGGACCGCGAGGACATCCACGCCCTGGCCTCCGGCCTCGACGACGTGATGGACCTGATCGACGGGCTCTCCCGCCGCACCCAGATGTTCCGCGTCGGCGCCGCGCCCGAGGGCGCCATCCTCATTGCCAACGTGCTGAGCCGCGCCTGCGAGCAGCTGCTGACCGGCGTGCGCAACCTCTCCAAGCCCGGCAGCCCCGGCGTGCTCGAGGCCTGCATCGCGGTGAAGCGCATGGAGGAGGAGGGCGACTCGGTGTACCACGAGTGGATGGGCAAGCTCTTCGCCGCGCCGCCCGACCCGGTGGAGCTCATCAAGTGGAAGGAGCTCTACGACACGCTGGAGAAGACCCTCGACTACTGCGAGGACGCCGCCAACGTGCTCGAGTCCATCTCGATCAAGCACGGCTGAGCGATGGACAGCGCCGTCGTCTACGTCCTGGTCATCATCGCGGTCGCGCTGGCGTTCGACTTCATCAACGGCTTCCACGACAGCGCCAACTCCATCGCCACGGTGGTGGCCACCCGGGTGCTCACCCCGGGCTGGGCGGTGCTGTGGGCCGCGTTCTTCAACTTCGTCGCGGCCTTCGTGGTCGGCACCGCCGTGGCCAAGACCATCTCCAAGGGCCTCATCGACCCGGCGGCGGTGGACGCCAACGTCATCCTCGCCGGCCTGCTCGGCGCCATCGCCTGGAACCTGCTCACCTGGTGGCTCGGCCTGCCGAGCAGCTCGTCGCACGCGCTGATCGGGGGGTATGGCGGGGCGGCGGTGGCCAAGGGCGGGTTCGGGACGCTGATCCTCTCGGGCTGGGTGAAGCCCGTCAGCTTCATCTTCATCTCGCCCATCATCGGCGTGATCCTCGGGCTCTCGCTGAGCGCGGCGCTCTCCTGGGCGCTGCAGAACCAGCCGCGGGCCCCCATGGAGCGGCTGTTCCGCCGGCTCCAGCTCGTCTCCTCGGCGCTCTTCTCGCTGAGCCACGGCGCCAACGACGCCCAGAAGACCATGGGCATCATCGTGGGCCTGCTGGTGGCCACGCAGGCGCACTTCGCCGGCGCCACCGGCTGGATGAGCCACCTCTACCTGCAGAACGCCGACCACGTCCCCTTCTGGATCGAGCTCAGCGCCTACACCGCCATCGGCTTCGGCACGGCGCTCGGCGGCTGGCGCATCGTCAAGACCATGGGGTCCAAGATCACCCGGCTGCAGCCCTTCGGCGGCTTCTGCGCCGAGACCTCGGGCGGCCTCACCATCCTCATGGCCAGTGCGTGGGGCATCCCGGTGAGCACCACCCACACCATCACCGGCGCCATCGTGGGCGTCGGTGCCAGCCACCGGGTGTCGGCGGTGCGCTGGGGCGTGGCGGGACGGATCACCTGGGCGTGGGTGCTCACGATTCCCATGAGCGCGGCCATCGCCGCGCTGAGCTACCTGCTGCTGCGCTGAGCCCCCGCGGGGAGTTGACCGGGGCTGGAGACTCCCGTAGGCTCGGGCATCTCCAGCCCCGGTTCGCGTTGATGCTCCGTCGCCTCCTCCCGTTCCTCCTCGCGGCCCCGCTCGCGGCGCAGGCCCCGCTGCCCGCCCCCATCCAGTCCGCCCTGCAGCAGCTCGAGCGGGACAACGGCTGGCTCCTCGCGCGGCAGGTGGCGCTGTGCGAGATCCCGGCGCCGAGCTTCCAGGAGGGACCGCGCGGGCGGGCGTTCGCGGCAGAATTGGCGGCGCTCGGGCTCACGGCCCGCGTGGATGCGGTGGGCAACGTCATCGCGGAGCGGCGCGGGCGGGGCGACGGCGCCACCGTGGTGCTGGCGGCCCACCTCGACACCGTGTTCCCCGAGGGCACCGACGTCCGGGTGCGCCGCGAGGGCAACACGTTTCACGGGCCCGGCATCGCCGACGACTGCCGCGGCCTCGCCATCCTGCTCGCGGTGGCGCGCGCCCTCGGGCAGGCGCGGGTGGAGACCGAGGGCCGCCTCGTCTTCGTGGCCACCGTGGGCGAGGAAGGGCTCGGCAACCTGCGCGGCGTGCGGCACCTGTTCGACCGGGAGCTGACGGGACGGGTGGACGCGTTCATCACGGTGGACGTGTCGCAGTTCCAGGTGGTGCGGCAGGCGCCGGGCAGCCATCGCTACGCGGTGACCTTCCGCGGCCCGGGCGGGCACAGCTTCCAGCAGTTCGGCATGCCGAACCCCATCCACGCCGCCGGGCGCGCGCTGGCGCGCATCGCCGACTTCCAGGTGCCGGCCACGCCGAAGACCACCTTCAACGTGGGCACCATCGTGGGCGGGCGCTCGGTGAACGCCATTCCCGACAGCGCGGCCTTCACGGTGGAGTGGCGCTCCGAGTCGCCGGAGGCGCTGGCCGCGCTCGACGCGCAGCTCGCCGCCGTGCTCGACTCGGCCGTGGCGGCGGAGCGCGCCCGCTGGCCCGCCTCCACGGCGCCGCTCACCGTCACGCTCGACACGCTGGGCATCCGCCCCGCCGGCGCCACCAGCGACACCAGCCGCCTGGTACGCACCGCGCTCGCCACCGCCCGGCGGCTCGGCGCCACGCCCGGGTTCGGGCTGGCCAGCACGGACGCCAACCTGCCGATGAGCCGCGGCATCCCGGCCATCGCCATCGGGCATGGTGGCGAGGCGGCGGGCGCGCATTCACTGGGGGAGACGTACACGGAGGGGCCCACGTCCTTCCGCGGGCCCCAGTGGGCGCTGCTGCTGGTGACGGAACTGGCGGGCGTGGCGCGGCCACGCCCGTGAGGCGGGGCTAGGCGGCGGCGATCCCGAGGGGAAGCTCGGCGGCGCCGGCGTACTGCGCCAGCAGCCCGTCGAAGATGGC
>JBGAOL010000364.1:0-4713 GCA_044221825.1 Gemmatimonadales bacterium | reverse complement strand
CCCAAAGCTCGCGCAGGGCCTGCTCAGGAAGATCCAGCAGGTGGCCACCCGCCGCTGGACACTGATGGAGGTCTGCGGCGGCCAGACCCACACCATCGTGCGCCAGGGCCTCGACGAACTGCTGGCCGACGCGGTGGAGATGATCCACGGGCCGGGCTGCCCGGTCTGCGTCACGCCGCTCGAGCAGATCGACAAGGCGCTGAACCTGGCCGCCCGCCCCGACGTGATCTTCACGAGCTTCGGCGACATGCTCCGCGTGCCGGGCAGCGACTGCGACCTGCTGCAGGTCCGGGCGCGCGGCGGGAAGGTGCAGATCGTCTACAGCCCGCTCGACGCGCTCACGCTGGCGCAGAAGCACCCCGACAAGCAGGTGGTGTTCTTCGCGGTGGGCTTCGAGACCACGGCGCCGGCCAATGCCATGGCGGTCTGGCGGGCACGCCAGCTCGGGATCAGGAACTTCTCGATCCTGGTGAGCCACGTGACGGTGCCGCCGGCCATGGAGGCGATCCTCGGCGCGCCGGACAACCGGGTGCAGGCCTTCCTGGCCGCGGGCCACGTCTGCGCCGTGATGGGGTGGACGGAGTACGAGCCGATCGCCGCGAAGTACCGGGTGCCGATCATCGTGACGGGCTTCGAGCCGCTCGACATCCTCGAGGGGATGCTCATGGCGGTGGAGCAGCTCGAGGCCGGCCAGCACGAGGTGCAGAACCAGTACGTCCGCGCGGTGAACCGCGACGGCACCCGCCCCGCGCAGGACCTGGTGCGCCAGGTCTTCCGCCTCGGCGACCGCGCGTGGCGCGGCATCGGCACCATCCCGGCGAGCGGCCTGGTGTTGCGGGAGGAGTTCGCGGACTTCGACGCCGAGATCCGCTTCGGCCTCTCGGACATCAAGGTGCAGGAGCCGGCCGAGTGCCGCGCCGGTGACGTGCTGCGGGGACAGCTCAAGCCCACCCAGTGTGCGGCGTTCGGCACCCGCTGCACGCCGGAGCATCCGCTCGGCGCGCCGATGGTGAGCTCGGAGGGCGCCTGCGCCGCCTACTACAACTACGCCCGCTTCCGCACCCCGGAGGCCGCGCAGTGACCGGCGTGCGCTTCGACGGCCCCGCCTGCCCCGTGCCGCTCACCGACACCGAGCGGGTGCAGCTGGGCCACGGGTCGGGCGGCAAGATGAGCGCGCGGCTCATCAACGAGCACTTCGTCCCGCTCCTCGGCAACGAGTACCTGGCCCAGCAGGGCGACGGCGCGGTGCTCCCGGCCGGGGAGCGGGGCGAGCTGGTGGTGTCCACCGATTCGTTTGTGGTGAGCCCGCTCGAGTTCCCGGGCGGCAACATCGGCGCGCTGGCGGTGCACGGCACGGTGAACGACGTGGCCATGATGGGCGCCACGCCGCTCTTCATCACCGCCGGCTTCATTCTTGAAGAAGGGCTGCCGTTCGACGTGCTGGACCGCGTGGTGGCCACCATGGCGGCGGCGGCGAAGGCCGCCGGCGTGCAGATGGTGGCGGGCGACACCAAGGTGGTGGAGCGCGGCAAGGCCGATGGCATGTACATCAACACCACCGGCATCGGGA
Source organism: Gemmatimonadales bacterium (assembly GCA_044221825.1). Taxonomy (GTDB): domain Bacteria; phylum Gemmatimonadota; class Gemmatimonadetes; order Gemmatimonadales; family GWC2-71-9; genus JADJOM01. Next base: position 3,143 of record JBGAOL010000364.1, on the reverse strand, counting down.
TGCGGGACCCGTCCTTCCGCCCGGGCCCCGAGCGCGCCCGCCCCGGCGACGTGATCCTGGTGAGCGGCCCGCTGGCGCGCCACGGCATGGCCATCATGGCGGTGCGCGAGGGGCTCTCCTTCGAGACCACCATCACGAGCGACACCGCCTGCCTGGTCCCGCTCGTGGCCCAGCTGCGCCAGGACGTCGGCGACCACGTGGCCGCCCTCCGCGATCCCACCCGCGGCGGGATGGCGAGCGCGCTCAATGAGATCGCGCAGGCCTCGAAGGTCGGGATGGAGCTCGAGGAATCGGCCATCCCGGTGCCCCCGGACGCCTACGCCGCCTGCGAGATGCTGGGTCTCGACCCGCTCTACGTGGCCAACGAGGGCGTCCTCACCGCCATCGTCAGGCCGGAGCATGCGGACGCGGCGCTCGCGGCCATGCGGAAGCACGCGGTGGGCGCCGAGGCGCGCATCGTGGGCCGCGTGGTGGCCGAGCATCCGGGGTACGTGGTGCTCAAGACCCTCGTGGGCGGGACGCGCATCGTGGACATGCTGCCGGGGGACCAGCTGCCGCGCATCTGCTGAGAAAGCTGGTCGTGCTGGTTCACCGCAGAGACAGAGCGGGGCTCGTCCTGAGACGAGCTCCGCTTTTCACGTGCAGGTCCTCTGCGGTGAATGCGCGCCGAGCCTCGCTCACCCGAAGAACCCTTCGATGGAGAGGTACCGCTCCCCGGTGTCGTAGCAGAACGCCAGCACCCGGCTCCCCGCGGGGAGTTCCGGCAGCTTCTTCGCCACCGCCGCAAGCGAGGCCCCCGAGCTCGGCCCCACGAAGATCGCCTCCTCCTTGGCCGCCCGCACCGCGTAGCCGTAGGCTTCCTCCTCGGTGACCTGGATGGTGCCGTCGAGGAGCTTGGTGTTCAGGTTCCCCGGGATGAACCCCGCGCCGATTCCCTGGATCTTGTGCGGGCTCGGCTCGCCGCCCGAGATCACCGCCGACTTGGCCGGCTCCACGGCAAAGACCTTGAGCCCCGGGAACTTCTCCTTGAGCACCTCGGCCACGCCGGTGATGTGCCCGCCGGTGCCGACGCCCGTGATGAGCACGTCGAGTCCCTCGGGGAAGTCGGTGATGATCTCGCGCGCCGTGGTGCGGCGGTGGATCTCCACGTTGGCCGGGTTGTCGAACTGCGACGGCATCCACGCCCCCGGCGTCTGCGCCACCAGCTCCTGCGCCCGCGCGATGGCGCCCTTCATTCCTTTTTCCCGGGGCGTGAGGTCAAACTGCGCCCCGTAGGCGGCCATGATCTTCCGCCGCTCGATGGTCATCGACTCCGGCATCACCAGGATCAGCCGGTAGCCCTTCACCGCTGCCGCCATGGCGAGGCCGATGCCGGTGTTGCCGCTCGTGGGCTCGATGATCACGCTGTCCTTGCCCAGCACGCCGCGGCGTTCCGCGTCCTCGATCATGGCCACGCCGATGCGGTCCTTGATGCTCCCGCCGGGGTTGGCCCGCTCCAGCTTGAGCCACACCTCGGCCGGCGCATTGGCGTACAGCCGGTGGATGCGGACGTGCGGGGTGTTGCCGATGGTGTCGAGGATGGTATTGGCCTTCATATGTTGAACTCCAGCAGGGGTTCGTCGGCCTCGCGGGGACGCTCGATGGTGGCGCCGTGGGTCACCACGGAACCGGGCGGCACGCTGTGGGTGAGCCAGACGTTGCCGCCGATGACGCTGCCCTTCCCGATCACGGTGTCGCCGCCCAGGATCGTGGCGCCGGAGTAGATCACCACGTCGTCCTCGATGTGGTAGGTGGCGCTTACTGGGCGAAAGCGACCGCGGACGCTCAGAACGCCGAGCATCCGCACCTGGTAGATCGGACCCGGTCGCCGATCACCGCCGTCTCGCGCCGGTAATGATCCCCGTCCCGTGGTCGATGGCGCAGGAGACGCCGATCTCGGCCCCGGGATGGATGTCGATCCCCGTGGTGCGATGGGCGTATTCCGCAATCAGCCTCGGCAGCAGCGTCGCCCTTGCCCGGGATGCCGTGTACGTCGGTGGCAGGCGAGGGCGGGGAAACCGGGGTAGGCGAGGGACCACCTCATCCACGCTCTGGGCGGCGGGATCGGCCTCGCAGGTGGCCTCGGCGTCGCGCCGCAGCGCGCCTCGGCAGGTCCGGCAACCGGGCGCAGGGCTCGAAGCTGTCCGGCATCGGCCTCCCTCGGGGCGGTGCCCTGCGCCAGCAGGAAGGCCTCGAGCCCGCCGCGCAGGCGCTCCAGCTCGGAGCGGACTTCCCCGGGTGCCGTGCTCTGGGACGGCGTGAAGTGGGGGAAGAGGAGCGCCAGCGCGGCCTGGGTGAGTTCCTCCGCCCGGCGGTTGGCCTGAACGGGAAGCAGGTACGCCTCACGCTGCGCGGCGATCCGGGCGACGAACGATTCGAGGGCGGGATCCATGCCCCAACATACACGGCCCCCGGGAGCGGGACAGGGTCGCGGCGGCGGGAACCTCCGGCGTGTGGGGGGCGTTGACCCCGGTGTCCCGGTCCCGGCCCGGCATTCGGGCACGGACGGCGGTGGCCGCCCAACCCTAGCCATTGGCCCGCCCGGGGTGAACATTCCCGCCGGTCCCGTGATCCAATGCGGACACCGGCGTGACGCGCCGGCGTTGCGGGGCTGGAACATTCCCGGGAGGAACCCCGTGGCCCTCCCGTGCGTAGTCCGCGCGTGCCGTCCATCCCGCACCCGAGCCGCATGACACCGTTCCCCGACCCCACCCAGCGCCCAGAAGACCCAACCACGGCACTGGCCCGGCGCGACCTCGGGGCGGCCTACCCCGCCTATCCCGAGTTCCTGCCGGGCACGGTGCTCGAGGCGGGCCGCTACGTGGTCCGGTTTGCGCGGAGCGCCGAGGATCTCGATGCCATCCAGCGGCTCCGCTTTGCCGTCTTCAACCTGGAGCTCGGCGAGGGACTCGAGAGTGCCTTTGCCACAGGGCGGGATCACGACGACCTGGACCTGACCTTCCACCACCTGCTCATCGCCGCGGCGGGGAGCGGGGAGGTGGTGGGCACCTACCGGCTGCAGACCGCGGCGATGGCGGCTTCGCACGGGTTCTATTCGGCAGGGGAGTTCGACCTGTCGCTCCTGCCCGCGGCTTACCTGCACG
>JBGAOL010000363.1:0-4195 GCA_044221825.1 Gemmatimonadales bacterium | reverse complement strand
GGCACGGCCGGATCCCTCGCCAGCCAGACGGCGCCCGACACGGCTGCCATGGAACGGCAGCTCAGCGCGGCAAGGAACGGCTCCCGGATTCCCCTCCTGCTCCAGCTCGCCGAGGCCCAGCGGGATGAGCCCGCGGCGGTGCTGCGGCTCACCGACGAGGCACTCAGCCTGCTCGCCCGCCATCCGTCCGTTTCGATGGAGGCGGGCGTGCGGCTGCTGCGGAGTCGCGCCCTGGAGCTCGGGAGCAGTTTCCCCGAGGCGCTCGGCCAGGCGGAGCAGGGCCTGGCGCTGGCCCGGCGGGCGGGTCTCGACACCCTGCTTTCCGCGGCGCACATCGCAGTGGGCACCGCGCACTGGCGGCTCGCCGCGTACCCGCCGGCCCTGGCGCACGCCGAAAGCGCCCTGGCGCTCGAGCGGCCCGGGACCACCAGCCGGCGGATGATCCGCGCCCTCAACCTGATGGGCGGGATCCACGAGGCGCGCGGGGACCTCGACCCGGCCATGGAGCGCTTCCTCCAGGCGCTCCACGCCAGTGAGGCGCTGGGCGATGAGCGCGAGGTGGCCCGCGCCCACAACAACCTCGGCGTGGCCTACTGGGACCTGGGGCGCCTCGACGACGCCCTGGCCGCGCTCCGGCGTGCGTTGCCGGTGCTCGAGCGCGTCGGGCCCGATCTACTGCTGGCCAACACGGTGGCCAACATCGGGCTGGTCCTGGCCGAGATGCACCACGACCGGGAGGCCATCCCGTACCTGGAGCGCGCCCGGGCCATCGACCGGCGGATGGGCAACCTGTACGGCGAGGCGAAGGTCCTCAACAACCTCGGCTGGGCCCACAAGGCGCTGGGCCAGCGGGCGCGCGCGCGCGAGTACTTCCTGGCCGCGCTCGCCCTGCGGGAACAGATCGGCGACAAGGACGGCCTCATCCGGTCCCGCCAGGCGCTGGCCGAGATGGCCATCGACGGCGGCGAGGTCCGGACCGGGATCGCCATGCTGGAGGAGGCGCTCGTCCTGGCCCGCGACATCGGCGACAAGCTGGACGAGGCCGAGCTGCTCGAGGCCCTGGCCGGCGCACGCGCCACGCTGGGCGACTCGGCCGGGGCGTACCGGACCCTGCAGGCGTTCCACGAGCTCAAGAGCGCGCTCGCCGACAGCTCCATGCGGGCCGCCACGGCCGAGCTCGAGGCCCGCTACCGCACCCGGGAGCAGGAGCGCGAGCTGGCCGCCGCGCAGGCGCTCGCCACCTCCCCGCAGGGCGCGCTGCGCTGGCTCCTCGTGGCCAGCATGCTGCTGGCGGGGTTCCTCCTGATGCTCGGCGTCCTGTATGCGCTGCGGGGCCGGGCGCAGCAGGAGCTGGCCGAATCGGCTTGCTGCCACCGGGCGCTGTTCCACACCTCGGTGGGCCCCACCTTCCTGGTGGAGGTGGCCACCGGCCGGCTGCTCGACGCCAACGCGCCGGCGCGCGCCCTGTGCGGCATGGGCGCCATGGGCCAGCTGTTCCTCGATGCCATGGCGCCGGAGTGGGTGCGCCGGGCCCTCACCCGCGCGGTGGCGGCAGCGGGGCCGGAGCCGGTGGCGCTCGACGACTCCTGGAGCGACCCCACCGGCCGCCTCCGCTGGACCGAGCTCCGCGGCAGCACCGTGACCCTCGGCGGCCGCACCTGCCTGCTGGTCAGCCTGCGCGACGCCACCGAGGACCGCCACGCCGAGGAGGCGCGCCAGCGCGAGGACAAGATGCGCTCGCTCGGGGCGCTGGCCGGCGGCATCGCGCACGACTTCAACAACGCCCTCACCGCCATCCTCGGCCACGTCACGCTGGCGCGGGACGGTGCGCCGGCGGAGCGGGAGGAGATGCTGGCGCAGGCCACGCAGGCGGCCCTCGGCGCCCGGCGACTCACCACCCAGCTGCTGGCCTTTGCGCGCGGCGGCGAGCCGGTCCGCCGCAGCACCGACCTCGGGCTCCTGCTCGGCGATGCGCTGGCGCTGGCGGGCGCCGGCTCGCACATGCGGGTGGACCTCGAGGTGGCGCCCGGCCTCTGGCATGCCCTGGTGGACGGCGGGCAGTTCCGGCAGGTGGTGAGCACGCTGGTGCTCAATGCGGAGCAGGCCACCGGCGAGGGAGGCCGCCTGGTGGTCCGGGCCACCAACGTGAGCGGGCGCGTGGTCCCGGGCACGCCGCCGGGGCATGATCGCTGGGTGCAGATCGAGTTTGCCGACAACGGCCCGGGCGTGCCGGCCGACATTCGCGGCCGCATCTTCGACCCGTACTTCAGCACCCGGCCCGGCGGGACCGGCCTTGGCCTCACATCGGCGCTCACCATCTGCCAGAACCACGAGGGCACGCTCACGATGGACTCGGCCCCGGGCGCCGGCGCCACCTTCCGCGTGTACCTGCCGGCCACCGACGAAGCTCCCGTGGCGCCCACGCCCATCCCGGCGCCCGCGCCCGATGGCCACGGCCGGATCCTGGTGCTCGACGACGAACCCGCCGTGCGTCGCGTGCTGCAGCGGATGCTGGAGCGCTGGGGCTATGAGGTGGAGACGGTGGCCGACGGCGCGGCGGCCATCACGCGCTACGTGGAGGTGATGCACACGCCGCGCGCCTTCGACCTGCTCATCATGGACCTGACGATCCCGGGCGGGATGGGCGGGCGCCAGGCCATCAGCGAGATCCTCAAGCTCGATCCGTCGGCCCGCGCGATCGTGGCCAGCGGCTACTCGGACGACCCCACCATGGCGCACTACCAGGAGGCCGGCTTCCTGGCGGCGCTGCCCAAGCCGTTCGAGCAGGCGGAACTGGCGGAGGCGGTGGGGGCGGTGATGCGGACGGGGCGCGCCCGGCGGTAGGCGCCGCGCCACGCGCGCGCGACGCCGGGCCGTCCACGGCTGGCGTCGCCAGTCGTCCGTCTCATCGCCCAGCGGGCGTACGACCGGGATGTGTTGCCGCGGAGCTGGGGTCCCCGCTCCCCGCAGGGGGAGGATTGCCGCGGCTGCCGGGGCGCGTACCTTATTCCGCGCCTCGGACAGGAGTCCCAACGCGCCGTGCCAGCTTCCCCCATCCCTGAACTGCGGGCCACGTTCTTCCTCCCAGCCCGGCTCCTGGCGGACAGCGACGCGCCGGTCCATGGCGTGGTCCTCGACGTGCCGCTCGAGGACGGCCTCGACACCCTCGCCGCGTACGCCGACGGCACGGCGCGCTACATCAACCACAGTGGCCGGACCATCATCTGGGAAGTCCCCGACGCCACCGGCACGGAACGCGAGCTGGTGCGCCGCCTCCTGGAGGTGGCCGCAGGGCTCCTCCCCTACGTGAAGCCGGCCGGCTGGACGCCGGTCCCGGCCGAGGTGGGGACGGCGCAGGTCACCATCCTCACGCGGGCCGGGCTCGCCACGCTGCCGCTCGTCACCAACCAGCTGTCGCAGGACCTCTTCGGTGCCGGGGCGGCGCTCATGAACGCGCTGATCGACCGCGCGCTCGCTGGTGAAGACCCGGCCCCCTCCGCCTGACTCCGGATTCCCACTCCCACGAGAGCTCATGGACCTGAAGCCCGCGCTTCAAAGCCAGTACCAGGCTGCGCTGCAGATGCTCGTGGCCGCGATCGACAAGTGCCCGGAGCAGGTGTGGCTCGACCCGGCCTACACCAACGCCACCTGGCACGTGGCCTACCACGTCCTCTACTACGCCGACCTCTACCTGCACCAGCGGCTCGAGGACTTCTCCCCGTGGCCCGCGCACCGGGACGGGTACCAGAAGCTGGCGAAGGCCCCGGGCGCCCCGCCGCTCGAGCCCTATGCGCGGGCCGAGATCCTGGCCTACGCCCGGGCGCTGGCGGCGCGGGCACCGGCCATGATCGGCGCATTGGACCTGGCCGCCCCCGAGGCGGGCTACCCGTGGTACCAGATGCCCAAGCTCGAGCACCAGTTGGTGGGCCTGCGGCACCTGCACCACCACGCCGGCCAGATCGCGGAGCGGGTGCGGGAACGGGCGGGGCAGGGGCTCACCTGGGTGCAGGGGGTGCCGGCCTCATGATGATCGGGCCACGCTGGGTGCTGCTCCTCGGGCTTGCGTGGCTCGGCCAGCCTCAGGCGGCGGCCGCGCAGGACAGCACGCGATATGTCTTCTACCTCCACGGCCGCATCGTGGAAGAAGGCGGGCGCCGACCGGTGTCGCCGGAGTATGGGGTGTACGAGTACGACG
>JBGAOL010000362.1:0-4165 GCA_044221825.1 Gemmatimonadales bacterium | reverse complement strand
GATCGGCGATGCTGATGGTGAGCGGCTGCTGCCCGTCATGGGACGAGTAGGTACGTAGTTGTTGACCAGGGCGATGACGCGGCCGGTGTCGGGCATACCAGGATCTCGTCGGCGGTGTTGGGCTCGGCGCCGGGCTGCTGACGGCAGCCGTCAGCTTCACGTGGACCCGGCGGTCGCTTGCGTCGAAGCGCATGGAGACGGAAGCCTCGCCGGGGTCGTAGAGTGAGATGCGCTCGGGTTCCGGGAGAAGTGGGGCGGCCGCCGGGGTTCACCGGCGCCACGCGGGTGGCGGCGCTGCCCGGCGGCGGGGAGCCAGACCAGCTCGAAGCCGGGCCGAAGCTCTGGTCGCGCGGCCGCGGGGGCCGCGGAGCGCCACGATCCGGTTCCGTCGGGGGACCAGGCGATACTGGTAGAACGCCGCGCCGTCGGTGAGGCGGGTGGGGCGGCCGCGCCCGTCGCCCGGGACCACCTGCAGGAAGCCGCCTCGGCGCCCTCAGTGATGTAGGCGATGCGCTTGCCGTCGGGGACCAGCTCGGGTGCTGCTCGTGGACGGTGTCGCGCGTCAGGCGGCGCGGGGTGCCGTTGGGCAGGTCCATGACGTACAGCCGGTCGAGCGCGGTGAAGACCAGGCGGGTGCCGTCGGGGGAGAGGGCGGCGTCCCGCACCTGCTTGGCGACGATGTCGCCGGTGTCCACGGGGTGTCGAAGTGCACCGCCGGCCCCATGGCCAGGGCCACCTCGGCGGTGAAGGGGATCTCGGTGGCGGCGCCACCCGCCAGCTCCACGCGCCAGAGGCGGCCGTCCCAGGTGGTGATGAAGGCGCGGCTGTCGGGCGTGAAGCTGCCGCCGGGGAAGAGGTCGCGGGTGAAGCGGGACTCCTGGTCGTCGCGCTGGACGGGCCAGCGGAGCCAGCGCTCGTCGCCGGTGGCGAGCTCGCGGAGGCGGAGGCCGGTCTCGGCGTCGTGCCGCACGGCGTACACGAGCCACTTGCCGTCCGGCGAGATGGCCGGGCGCATGGCGCTGCCGTAGATGTCGGTCTGGGGAAGATGCGGCCGGTCTGGCGGTCGAGGATGGCCAGCTGCCACTGCGAGATGTCGATGTTGTAGCCGAAGCCGCCGCGCTTGCGGGCGTACCAGAGATAGCGTGCGTCCGGGCCGAAGGCGGCGCCGAGGCTGTTGATGTTGGTGCCGCGGCCGCTGCCGCGGGCGCCCTCGCCCTTGTCGCCCTTGGTGAGGCTCACGCCGGGGCCGCCGTCCTTGTGGAAGAGCCAGAGCTCGTAGTTGCTGCCGAGGGGGCTCTGGGTCTTGGAGACGACGATGTAATCGCCGTCGGGGGTCCACTCAGGGGAGGCGTAGAGGGCGTTGTCGCCCTTGCTGACCTGCTCCGGCCTCGTGCCGTCGGCGGCGATGGTCCAGACGTTCTCGGCGCCGTCGCGGTCGCTCAGGAAGACCAGGCGGCGGCCGTCGGGGGACCAGCGGGGCTGGCTGTCGAAGGCGGGGCCCTCGGTGATGCGGGTGGCGGTGCCGCCGGCCACGGGCAGGGTGTAGAGGTCGCCCATGAGCTCCATGACCAGGGTCCGCCCGTCGGGCGACACGTCCACCGAGAGCCAGGTGCCCTCGTGCACGGTGTACGTGGCGAAGCGGTTGGGGGTCAGGGGGAGGCTGTCGGTCTTCCGCCGCGTGGTGTCCGCGGGCAGGCCGAACGCCACCGCCAGGGTGAGTGGCAGGAGGGCGAGCATGAATCGTCCGGGGTTGGGGGTGCACCGGTGGTGCCGGTGAGGTGAATTTGGGTGCGGAGCGGCCCGGGCAAGGCCGGGCGCCGCCGTTGAATCCTGAAACGGAGGGGTCGTACAGGCCCCGTTCCCGAGGACTTCCCACGCTGGAGGCTCAATGTCCCGCTGGCGCCTGACCGTCCCTGTCCTGCTCGCCGTCGTCGTTGCCCCCCCTGCCGCCGCCCAGGCTCCGGCCGCCAAGTCCATGGGCCGCCAGCTCACCGAGTGGCTGTATATCGGGCAGGGGACAGCATCTACGCCCACATGGATCCCGAGACGCAGAAGGGGGTGGGGAGCCCCGCCGCCTTCCAGAACTTCAAGGGCATGATCGAGGAGCAGGGCGGCTTCGAGGTGGCCATCGCGTCGGAGGAAGTGCTGCCGGAGGCGGACGGGAAGTCGTTCCGCTACGAGCGGCGGGTGCGCTTCTCCAAGGTGCCGGAGATCCCGATCCTGGTGCAGTGGGTGTTCGGGCCGGACGGGAAGGTGACGGGGTTCGACATCAACTCCGACTGAGCTCCCGCGCTCAGTCAGGCCGCGTGGCGAGCATGCGGCAGAAGGTGCGGAACGCCTCACGGTAGTCGGCGTGGCGGATGGCGAGGGTGGTGGGACCCTGGCGCTCGGTGCCGGGGGTGAGGGCGCAGTGATCGGCGTGCTCGACGCTGGTGAAGTCCACCTCGAGCACGTGAGGGCCTGCCGGGCAGAAGGGTGCCAGGGGCGGGCCCTCGTTGTTTTTCCGGGCGGCGACGACGTCGCGCATGGCCTGGCGGATCATGAGGCCGGCCACGGCGGGCGCGACCGACTGCGCGGCGGTGCGGGAGAGGGCCACCTTCACCTCGACGCAGGCCACGCCCTCGCCGAGCAGGGCGCGGGTCTCGCGCTTGAGGGCCTGGTCGCCGGAGACGAGGGCGACGGGGACGCCGAAGGCGCCGGCCACGGCGGCGTTGAGGCCCACCTCGCCGACGGAGGTGCCGCCCAGGCGCACGTCGGTGATGCGATCGGTGTAGGTGTGGTCGAGGATGGCCTCGGGAGTGCCGGCCTTGGCGTGGTAGCCGATGAAGGCGGCGAGGTCCCAGCCGAGGTCAATGCCTTCCATCATGGACCAGGGCTTGGGCGCGCCCGAGATGAGGGCGGCGCGGCGGTCGAGCTCCTCGGCGAGGAGGTTCCGCATGGTCCAGTGACTGTCGTTGACGAGGACGCGGGTGGCGCCGCCGTCGAAAGCGCCGGCGATGGCGGCGTTGGCTTCCTCCGTCATGAGGCGGCGGAAGCGGGCGTACTCCTCCGCGCAGCGCGGGTCCACGGGGTTGGTCTGGTCCTCGTGCACCACGCCCGCCACGCCCTCCATGTCCACCGACAGGTAGACCTTCATGCCAGCAGTCCGCGCCACGCGGTGATGGCCTGGCCGGCGAGGAGCACGCGATCGCCGCGGACGGTGACGCGCACCTGCCCGCCGCGCTGCGACGCCTGGTAGCCGAGCATGGTGTCCTTGCCGAGGCGCTCGTGCCAGTGCGGGGCGAGGGCGCAGTGCGCGGAGCCGGTGACGGGGTCCTCCGGCACGCCGCAGGCGGGGCCGAAGAAGCGGGAGATGAAGTCGAGGCCGCTGCCCGCCTCCGCGGGCGCGGTGACGATGACGCCACGCCCGCCGAGCCGCGCCAGCGCGCCCATGTCGGGGGCGAGGGCGCGGAGCCCCGCCGGGTCCGCCAGCTCCACGAAGAGGTCCATGCGGTTGGCTCCCGTCCACGCCGCCGTGCGCACGCCCAGGGCAGCCAGCAGCCCCTCCGGCGGCGGCGCGGCGATGGCTCGCTCGACGGGGAAGTCCATCTCGATCAGGCCGCCGGCCTGGCGCGCGGTGAGGAGCCCGCTCCGGGTGTGGAAGCGGGCGGTCTCGCCACGGGGGAGCCAGCCCTCCTGCCAGAGCACGTGGGCGCTGGCGAGGGTGGCGTGGCCGCAGAGGTCCACCTCGGTGGTGGGGGTGAACCAGCGGAGGGCGAAGCCGTCGTCCTGCCGGTGGAGGAACGCCGTCTCCGCGAGGTTCATCTCACGGGCCACGAGGGCCATCCAGGCCGGGTCGCGGGGGCCGGGGAGGACGCAGACGGCGGCGGGGTTGCCGGTGAAGGGCCGGTCGGCGAAGGCGTCGACGACGACGATCGGGTCAGGCATCGGGGAGGATGGCGTCGGCCTCGATCTCGACGAGCATGGCCGGGTCGATGAGGCGGGCGACCTCGACCATGGTGGCAGCGGGACGGATGTCCCGGAACACCTCGCCGTGGGCGCGGCCGATGGCCTCCCACTGGCTGATGTCGGTGACGTAGATGCGGGTGCGCACCACGTGCTCGAACCCGGCCCCGGCCGGCGCCAGGGCGCGGCCGATGTTGGCGAGCGCCTGCGTCGCCTGGGC
>JBGAOL010000361.1:0-4340 GCA_044221825.1 Gemmatimonadales bacterium | reverse complement strand
GCCGAGCGCTTGGCCTCGGCTTCGTTCTCGTGGGAGGCGGTGGCGGTGTTGGTGTGGCCGTTGTAGCTGACGGTGACGGTGCAGGTGGCCTTCTGCGCGCTCAGCGTGTTGAAGAGGAGCAGCGAGCCGAAGCCCAGGACGGCCACGAGGGTGATTGCAGTGCCCTTCTTCATCGGGAGCCGGGAGTGCTGGAGGGAAACCGGCCGCGCCACCCCATGCGGCGCGACCGGTGGAGGCTACCGTGGTGCCGGGTCCTCGTCCAGAGGGAGGGGGCGGCCGTTCAGGGTGTCGAGCGCGGACCAGTCGAGGTCGCCGGGCACGCCGCGCCAGAGGCGCATGGGGCCGTGCAGCATCAGGGCACGCTGCGCGGCGAAGCCCAGCCTCAGGCGCCATGGCCGGTGGAAGGCGCTCGGGGTGGGTGAGAGCCAGACCGGGCGGCGGTTCACCGCCACGCCGCAGCGGCCGTCGGGCAGGAGCTGGATGCGGACGGTCCACCAACGATCTCCACGCCGAACCCAGGGTCCAATTCGTCCGGGCGTCGTGCCGCCCGCAGTGACGTATCCCAGCCGCTTGAGGGCGAGGTTGCCCTCGCCACCAGGATACACAATGCCGCAGGCGTCACTGGAGTTGATCGCGGTGGCTGAGAGGGCCGCGGCAAGGCCCTGCTCGCGCTCAGCAGCCAGTTGCCGTTCGTCCGGCTCTTCGAAGTGGATGTATAGCTGCTGGAATTGCGATTGGGTGACCGGTGTCAGCAACTGGACCTCGAGCCCCAGCCCCTCCCCGGGATCCCACTGCAGCCGGGAAACCGCGCCGCTCAGGTACGAACCGTCGCCGTTGTTGAGGAAACCACGGATTCCACCCGGCCCGCTCACCACGCGTGGGGCGGGTGCGCCTCCGGCCTCCCAGCGACTGGTCCAGGTGTCGTCCCACTCCTCGCTGAGGAGCAGGGAATACACGGATTCCGTGACCCTGACGACAGTGGACACCTGCCGCCACCCGGGGATCTCGGCCGTGATCGTTGCGGTGCCTAGCGCCACCGCTTCCAGCACGCCGTTCCTGGAGACGCGCAGGACGGCTGGGTCGCTGCTCTTCCAGTCGAGCGGAACCCGGATCGGGACCTCCCGCCCGCTGCCGTCCCGTCCGGTCACCCCGAGCCGCATGACACCACCGCGAGCCAGGGTGGCGGAGGCATTGGTGAAGACGAGTGTATCGAGGAACGGACGCGGGGCCGTCCGGTCCCGCCAATAGACCCCGACGATGCGATGCCTGGGGTCGGAAGGGATCAGGATTCGGGCCGCATCCGGGCGTCCCATCGGCCGGAGCTCCCAGCGCAGTGTCGCTCCCGGGCTCACGACTTTCGCGGTGAGTTCGGCCTCGCCCCGTGGACTGGCGGAAGGCCCACGCTCGATCCGGATGTCACGGTGGCGCCACTGGCCGGTGGCCACGTCCAGCACCACGCCGATGGTGGTCCCGAGCGAGTCGAGCCGGGCGTTCACCGTCTCCGCATCGATCCACCCCGAGACGGTGGTGAGCTCGGCGTTCACCGGCTCGATGCAGGTTGGTACTTGTCCCGGCCACGGCCGGATCCAGCAGAACGAGGCGGGTCGCTCGAGTTCCTTCCACTGGCGCAGGAAGCCGATGCGTTGCCCATCCGGCGCCCATTCCGGGGCGAGGTCGGCGTCCGTGGTATAGGTGAGGCGCGTGGGCGTGCCGGTGGCGGTATCCCACAGCACCACGTCGTAGTCGTCCCGGTCCAGGGGACTCCAGCGGGCCGAGATGCCGGCCAGGAGCCGGCCGTCCGGTGACCACTGGGTGGGCGCGTCGTCGCGCCGGGTCCACGTCAGGCGCCGCGCGCTGGCACCGCGCGCCATGTAGAGGTCGATGATGCCGGTGTCCACCTCCTTGGTGCGGCTCACCGAGAAGGCGAGGCTCCGGAAATCCGGCGCCGGGACGATCGACTGCGGGGTGCCATCGGGGAAGGACAGGAGCCGGGGCGGGATGTCGGGGAGGTCCACGGGTTGGAGCTGGAGTGACTCCGCGGTGGCCCAGGTCCGGGAGGTCACGTCGACGCTGGCGTAGTGCCAGCGGCCCGCTGGGTCGACCTCCACGGCAACGACGGACAGCGTCGCCGGCTCGGGCCGGAAGGTGAGGAGCAGGAGCAGCGCCAGAAGCACCACCAGCATCCCGGCCGTCACCGCGCCGCGCACCGAGCTGCGGAGCACCCGCGTCACCACCGGCAGGCGACGCACCAACGCCGCCACTTCATCGTGCGGGGTCCCCTCGCCCAGGAACTCATAGGCCACCGCCACCACGCGCCGCCCGTCGCCCTGGCGGCGGAGGCGGGTGAGGTAGCGGGAGAAGACGCCCACCAGCTCAGCGTGCCGGCTGGCCAGGTGGAGGTGGCGGCCGGCGCGCGCCAGGTCGGTGAGCTCGGCGCGGCGGAGCCCGGCCAGCGCGCGGCCCAGGTTGGCGTGCAGGTCGGCCACGCTCCCGGCGTCGGCCAGGTCCTGGCTGGCGGCGGCGATCTCGTCGTGGGCGGGCTGGAAGTGGTCGCCGGCCCGGGTCACCAGGCCGCGCTGCTCCAGCAGGGTGAGCGCTGCCTCGGCGGCCTCCGGCGCGAGCTCGGTGGCCGGGGCCCCGAGGCTCGCGGGCAGCGGCGTGCCGGCCAGCGCCAGGGCCAGCAGCGTGCGCCTGGCGGGGTGCTCAAGCTGCGTCACCCGGTGGCGGATGGCGCTCCCTTCCCCGAGCCGCCGCGCCAGGCCGGCGGGGTCCGGGCAGCTCCATGCGCCGTCGCCCAGCGCCAGCCAGCCGGCCTCGAGCGCCAGCTGCAGCGTCTCCAGGATGAGGAGCGGCGAGCCGCCGGTGGCCCGCGCCAGCGCCGCCGGCAGCTGCTGGCCCCACGGCGCCGCCGGCACGCTGCCGAGGCTGCCCACCAGCGCCAGCACCTGGGGGGCGCTGAGGGGGTGGAGCGGGAGGACCAGCGCCCCGTCCGCCGCCATGCTGGCCGGGCCGCTCAGGCGGCTCGCCGTGATCACCAGCGCCCGCGTCTCGCCGAGGCGCTCGAGCACGCTCCGGAGCGCGCTGCGCGAGGCGGCGTCGAGCCAGTGCGCGTCGTCGAGGAGGACGGCCACCGGGCGCTCGTCGCTCACCACGGCCAGCAGCTCGGCCAGGGCGGCCGCGCGGCGGCGGAGCGCCTCCTCGCCGGCGGCGGTGTCGGGGGTGGCGGCGTAGCGGCTGGAGAGGAGCGGCGAGAGCGCCACCAGCGTCCCCGCCGACGCCGGGGAGACCGCCGCTGCGCCCGGCAACGTGGCCAGCTCCGTGGCGAGGTGCGCCAGGAACGCGTACCCGATGCTCCCCTCGCCGGGGTTGGCGCGGAGGAACAGCACCCGCGCGCCGAGGCCGCGCAGGCGCTCGTGGAGGTCGTGCAGCAGCCGGGTCTTGCCGAGGCCGGCGGGAGCCGTCAGGTGCAGGTGCCGGCCGCCCCCCTGCCCGAGCTCCTGCCAGGCCTGCACCAGCACCGCAAACTCACGCTCCCGCCCCACCAGTTCCGCGGTGAGCGTGCGGGCCGTGCCGGCCGGGTCGGCGACCTGCTCCTGCCGCTCCAGCCGCCGCAGCAGGGCCCGGGTGGCGGGCTCCGGCTCGCGTCCCTCGGACGCGAGGAGCACCGCCAGGCTCGAGGCCTCCATGCTGAAGCCCAGGTGGTCGCCGGCCTGGGCGTGGGCCTCGAGGAGGAGGCGCCAGGTGGCTTCGTTGCCGCGGGCCTCGTCGCGGGCGCGGCGGGCCAGCTGCTGCGCCTCGCGGTGCCGGCCCGTGGCCAGCTGCCGGCGCGCCAGGGCGTCGGCCGCGGAGAGGAAGGCGGCCCGGTAGCGCTGCCGCTCGATGTCGGCCCAGTGCTCGAATTCCACGCCGCCCGGCACCGCGAACTCGCCGAGGAAGCTGCCGGTGTAGAGCGCCGTGGCCGGCTCCAGCTCCCCGGCGCCCACGGCCGCCAGGAACCGCTCCACGTCGGTGGCGAGCGGCAGCGCCAGCGTGACCTCCCCGCGCGTGGCGGCCAGCGCGTCGGCGCCGAGCACCTGCTTCAGGTACCAGAGCGTCTGCCGCAGGGCGTGGCGGGCCTTCTCCGGGTCGAGGTCACCCCAGAGGAGGTCCAGCAGGTGGTCGCGGGTGGCGCTCCGGCGGGGCTCCAGGGCCAGGTAGGCCAGGAGCGCCAGCGGCTTGCCGGGGCCCAGCACCACGCCGCCGTCCGCGCCGAGGAGCGCGGCGGAGCCGAGCGTGCGCAACGCGAACGGCGCGGGGCCGGACGGCGGGCTGGTCATGGGGCGGGGTGGCAGGGGCAGGGC
>JBGAOL010000360.1:0-4356 GCA_044221825.1 Gemmatimonadales bacterium | reverse complement strand
GATGGCGCGGCGGGCCACCTCGGGATCGCCCGCGGCGCGGCAGCGCGCGGAGAGCGCGGCCATCTTCTTGTGCATCCGGTTGGCTTCCGGGTACTTCACCAGGAAGTTGCGCCAGTGCGCGCCGCGAATGAGGGCGCCCTCGGGGCCGGCCAGGCGCACCTCACCGAGTTCCCGCTCCAGCGCGGCCAGCCGTCGCGCGGCGGGGGCGGGCAGCGCCCACGCTTCCATCTCGCGGTAGGAGGCGGTGGGCAGGTAGGCCAGGCCGCCGGGGGTCACGCTGGCGAGCGCCTCACTGAAGGTGGTGAGCAGCAC
This sequence comes from Gemmatimonadales bacterium, assembly GCA_044221825.1. Lineage (GTDB taxonomy): Bacteria > Gemmatimonadota > Gemmatimonadetes > Gemmatimonadales > GWC2-71-9 > JADJOM01. Next base: position 4,044 of record JBGAOL010000360.1, on the reverse strand, counting down.
CTCGCCGTTGTCGGTCAGGGCACCGAGGGTGGTGAGGAAGTCGTCCAGCCAGCCGTCCTCGTACACCCATTTCTTGGTGCCGGGCCAGCCGCCGAACTTCTCGCCGTCGTCCGCAAAGACCGCGAGGGGCTGCCCTTCCGCGGCGAGGGCGCGCAGGTGCTGCGCCACCTCGGCCGGGGGGCGGAAGGGGATGAGGTAGCGCAGCTTCTCGTCGATGGGGAAGAGGGAGACGCGGCGCCCGTCGCTCTCGGTGACCCAGGGGCGGTGCAGGTCCTCGCGCGGGAAGCCGGTGGCCAGGAAGTGGCGGTCATCGAGCACCACGTACTGGACGCCGGCGTCGGCCAGGTCGGCGGCGAGTTCGGGCTCCCAGACGCGCTCGGTGAGCCAAAGTCCCGCGGCGTTCACCCCGAAGCGCCGAGCGATGGCCTCCCGGAGCCACGCCACCTGCTCCACCCGGTCCCGGCGGGGCAGGGAGGCGAGGATGGGCTCGTACATGCCGGCGGCGAGGAGCTCCACCCTGCCGTCGGCGGCGAGACGGCCCACCTGATCCAGGTAGTCGGGGGCGTGGTGCTCCAGCCACTCGAGCAGCGGCCCCGAGATGTGGAGCACCACCGGCAGGAAGCCGCGCTCGTCCACCCGTTCCAGGAAGGGCTGGTAGACGTCGGCCAGGTGCTGGGCAAAGACCGAGTCGAAGTTGCCCACCGGCTGGTGCAGGTGGACGCCGAACACGAAGCGGATGGGGTTGGGCATGCCCCTAACCTAGGGGGTCGGGCCTCCCGGAAAAGGGACCGGGCGGGGGGGCATGGAACATCGTCCCGGGACGGGTAGATTCCCGTCCAGCGGGGCCCCGGACGGGGGCCCCGTCTCACCCCGGTTCCCCGCGCCATGCATCACGAGACCACCACCTGGTACAGCCACCGGCTCGGCCGCGACATGACCCTGCAGGTGATCGGCCACGCCGGCGCCCGCGTGCTGGTGTTCCCCACCAGCATGGGCACCTGGCGCGAGTGGCCGGACCGCCACATGCACGAGGTCCTGCAGGACCACATCGACGCCGGCTGGATCCAGCTCTTCTGCCTGGACCAGCCGCACCACGAGAACTGGGGCAATGAGGCCGTCTCGCCCGGGCACCGGAGCTGGACCCACGTCCAGTACCACGCCTACGTGGCCGAGGAAGTGCTGCCGTTCACGGCCGGGAAGAACCCCAATCCCTTCGTGATCGCCACCGGCGCCAGCCTCGGCGCCACGCACGCCGCCACCTTCGCGCTCAAGTACCCGGAGCGCGTGCAGCGGCTGGTGGCCATGGGCGGGTGCTACGACATCCGCCGGCTCACCGGCGGCTACCACGACGGGAATACCTACCAGGTGAACCCGATCGCCTTCATGGCGAACGAGCACGACCCCGGCCGCCTGGCCGCCTTCCGGCGCCAGGACCTGATCTTCGTCATCGGCCGGGACGACCCGATGTACCGCAACAACTGCGACCTCTCCGCGCTCCTGTGGAGCAAGGGGATCGGCAACGCGCTCCGCACCTGGGACGGCCACGCGCACGACTGGCCGTACTGGGAGCGGATGGTGCGGATCTACTTCCAGGGACACGACTGACATGAGCAAGCGCATCGGCCTCCTCGTGGGGCGCGAGTGGAGCTTCCCGCCCGCCTTCACCGACGAGGTGAACCGCCGCAAGGCCGGCGTCGTGGCCGAGATGGTCTCGGTCGGCGCGCTGGCGCAGGACGACCCCTGCCCCTACGACGTGATCGTGGACCGCATCTCCCACGAGGTGCCGTTCTACCGCTCGTACCTCAAGCAGGCGGTGCTGCAGGGCGCGGCGGTGATCAACAACCCCTTCATGTGGACCGCCGACGACAAGTTCTTCGGCGCGGCGCTCATCACCAAGCTCGGCGTGGCGAGCCCCAAGACCCGCGCGCTCCCCAACAAGGAGTACGTGCCCGGCATCATCCCCGACCAGAGCCTCAAGAACATGCAGCTGGTGGACTGGGAGTGGCTGGCGCGCGAGGTGGGGCTGCCGGTGGTGCTCAAGGACGCGCACGGCGGCGGGTGGCGGGACGTCTACATCTGCCATTCGGTGGAGGAGCTGATCCGGAACTACGACGAGACCGGGCGGCTCACCATGATCGCGCAGGAGTTCATCAAGTTCGAGCAGTTCGTCCGCTGCATGTGCCTGGGCCAGGACGAGATCCTGGTGATGCCCTACGACCCCAAGCACCGCCGCTACGGCGACGATGACCACTACCTGTCGCCCGAGCTGCACGAGCGGGTGGTGCGCGACGCGCGGACCATCGTGCGGGCGCTGGGCTACGACATGAACTCGATCGAGTTCGCCATCCGGGACGGGATCCCGTACGCGATCGACTTCATGAACCCCGCGCCGGACATGGACATCTACTCCCTCGGCCCCCGCTACTTCGAGTGGGTGGTCACCAAGATGGCCGACCTCACCATCCGCCTGGCCAAGGAAGGGCGGGCGTGGCAGGTGGACCAGATCGGCTGGGCACGGCTCTTCTCGCACTCCCGGAAGGGCTGACGCGCCGTGACCACCGCCATCCAGGCCTGGCACGACCTCCTGGCCAAGCACGACTACGGCGCCTCGTCCGCCTCGATGCTGGAGGACCAGCTCAAGCGGCGGAACCTGGTCTTCGGGGACCGGCCGCTCTGCACCGTGCTCCGGCCGCGCTTCCTCACGGCCGCGCAGTACACCTCGATGTCGGGGCGCATCCGGCGGCTCATGCGCGCCTTTGCCCGCGCCCACATCGCGGCCATGGTGGACCCCACGCTCCGGGCGCAGTTCCGGCTCGAGGGCTGGGAGGAACGCCTGGTGATGAGCGACCCGGGCTACAGGGCGCCGAGTCCCCACGGCCGGCTCGACTGCTTCTGGGACATGGAGCGCGACGTGCTGGCGCTCACCGAGTACAACGCCGAGACGCCGGCCGGCGCCGGCTACAACGACGTCCTGTCCGAGGCGTTCTCGGTGCTGCCCGTGATGCGGCGCTTCCGCATGGACTGGGACGTGCGGCCGCTGCAGGCGCGTCCCGGCGTGGCCAGCGTGCTGCTCGACGCCTGGCGCGACTCCCACAGCTTGGCTTCGCTGCCGCGGGTGGCCATCGTGGACTGGAACGACGTGCCCACCACCAGCGAGTTCGAGATCTTCCGCGAGTACTTCGGGCAGCTCGGCATCCACACCGAGATCGTGGACCCGCGGGAGCTCGAGTACAAGTACCGGATGCTCAAGGCCCCGGGCGGCCACGTGGACCTGGTGTACAAGCGGGTGCTCATCAACGAGCTCATCGAGCGCGAGGGCGAGGACACCCCGCTGGTCCAGGCGGTGCGCGACGGCGCCGTCTGCATGGTGAACCCCTTCCGCTGCAAGCTGCTCCACAAGAAGGCCAGCCTCGCCTTCCTCTCCGACGAGCGGAACGCGGCCCTCTTCGAGCCCGCCGAGCGGGCCGAGATCGCGGCGCAGGTGCCGTGGACGCGGCTGGTGGAGGAGCGGACGACCGAGTACGGCGGCAGGACCGTGGACCTGCTCCAGTTCATCGCCGACGAGCAGCAGCGCCTGGTGCTCAAGCCCAACGACGACTACGGCGGCGCCGGCGTGGTGCTCGGCTGGACCGCCACCAGCGAGGAGTGGGCGGCCACCATCCGGAAGGCGCTCACCGCCCCGTACATCGTGCAGGAAAAGGTGGTGGTGCCGTCGGAGCCCTATCCCTCGTGGGTGGACGGCCGCCTGCAGGTGGTGGACCGGATGCTCGACACCGCCCCCTTCGTGCTGAACGGCGAGGTGGTGGAGGGGGCGCTCACCCGCCTGTCCACCGCCGCGCTCCTCAACGTCACCGCCGGCGGGGGCAGCACCGTGCCCGTCATGGTGGTGGAACGCCGGACCTGAGAGAGGCCCCCCGCATGAAGATGAAGCCGCCGTCGCTCACCCTCGGCGTCGAGGAAGAGTACCAGATCATCGACCCCGTCTCGCGCGAGCTGCGCTCCTACATCACCGAGATCCTCAAGGAGGACTCGCTGGTGCTGGGC
>JBGAOL010000359.1:0-4363 GCA_044221825.1 Gemmatimonadales bacterium | reverse complement strand
GTGATGTGGGCAATGCCGTGGAGGTGACCCAGGACCGGCCGGACGGCGGCCACGTAGCTGCGGTGCACGGCCAGCAGGGCGTCGGCCACGGTCTGGCCCGTATCTCCAAGCGTGTCTTGGAGTTGGAGCTTCATGACATCGAAGATGATCCGGCGCGCCAGGGTGTAGCCGTTGGTGTGGAGGCCGGTCGAGGCATAGGCCAGCAGAACGTCCCCCGGGACGATGCCATCCCCGTGCAGGGCTTCGTCTTCCTCGACCACCCCGATGATGGTGCCGGCAAGGTCAAAATTGCCGGGCTGGTAGAGCCCGGGCATTGCCGCAGTTTCCCCGCCCGCCAGCGCCATGCCGTGCGCCCGGCACCCCCGGGCCACCCCCTCCACGATCTGGGCGATCTGCTGCACCGTGAGCGCCGCGCCGGCCACGTAGTCCATGAAGGCCAGCGGGATGCCGCCGTGCACCAGGATGTCGTTGACGCTGTGGTTGACGAGGTCCTCGCCCACCGTATCGAATCGCTGCGCCTGCAACGCCACGAGCACCTTGGTGCCCACGCCGTCGGTGCTCATGACCAGCACCGGCTTCTTCATCCCGGCCGGCACCCGCACCATCCCGCCGAAGGCGCCGACGTGCCCCACCGAGTGCTGGGTCCGCGTCCCCGCCACCAGCTGGCCGATCCGCTCCTTGGCCACCTCGGCGCTCACGAGATCCACGCCGGCCGCGGCGTACTGGCGCTGCTCGCTCATCCGATGGCCTCCGCCACGTCGAAGTGGGTCAGGTCCTTGAAGCTGCGCACGCGGGCCTGCAGCGCCGCCGGGTCCACGCCCTCGAAGCCGCCCACGCTGAAGCTCGACACCGCAAACGACCCCATGGCCGAGCCATAGACCATGGCGCGGCGGAAGCCGGCGCTCGAGAGGTCGCCGGTGCGGGCGATGTAGCCGAGGAAGCCGCCGGCGAAGCTGTCGCCGGCGCCGGTGGGGTCGAACACCTCCTCCATGGGGAAGGCCGGGCAGTAGAACGCCTTGCCGGTCTCCGCCAGGAAGGCGCCGTGCTCGCCGCGCTTGATGACCACCCGGCGCGGCCCCTGCGACAGCACCCAGCGCGCGGCGCGATGGATGTTCCAGTCGCCGGAGAGCTGGCGGATCTCCTCGTCGTTGACGATGAGCAGGTCCACCCGCTTGAGGACCTTGAGCAGCGTCTCCTTCTCGCTCGAGATCCAGTAGTTCATGGTGTCGCAGGCCACGAGCTGCGGGTCCTTGACCTGGTCCAGGACGGCGAGCTGCAGCTCGGGGTGGATGTTGCCCAGGAAGACGTACGGCGTGTCGGCGAAGGCCCGCGGGATCTGCGGCTTGAACTCGGCGAAGACGCCGAGGCGCGTCTCCAGGGTGTCGCGGCTGGCCAGGTCGAAGCTGTACTTCCCCTTCCACCGGAAGCTCTCGCCCTTGGCCTGCACCACGCCCGACCAGTCGATGCCCCGCGGGGCGAGCTTGTCGAGGTCGCCCTTGGGGAAGTCGTCGCCGATGACGCCGACGACGCGGACGCCCGTCAGCAGCGAGGCGGCCACGCTGAAGTAGGTGGCGGACCCGCCGAGCGCGTCCGTGACGGCGCCGAACGGGGTTTCCACGGAATCGAGGGCGACGCTGCCGACGACGAGCAGTCTCATCAGGTCACATCCGGTCGGGGGCCGAGAGGCCGAGAAGGGTGAGGCCGTTGGCCAGGACGATGCGGGCCGCGCGCGCGAGGGCCAGGCGGGCCGCCTCGGTGTCCGGGGCCTCGCCGAGGACGCGGCACTTGTGGTACCAGCCGTGTGACAGGCGGGCCAGGTCCTCGAGGTAGTCGGTGAGCTTGTGGGGCTCGCGAATCTTCGCGGCGCGCGCCACCACCTCGGGGAACACCGCGAGCTTCTTGAGGAGCTCCAGGTCTTCCGGCGCTGGCAGCGCCTCGAGCCGCACGTCGCCGGTGGCGGAGTCCGGCTCGCGGCCGGCCACGCGGAAGATGCCGCTCATCCGGGCGTGGGCCATCTGCACGTAGAAGATCGGGTTCTCGTCGGTCTGCTTGCGGGCCAGGTCCACGTCGAAGGTGAACGGCGACTGGCCGGGCCGCATCAGGAAGAAGTACCGGGTGGCGTCCACGCCCACCCAGTCCACCAGGTCGCGCAGCGTCACGAAGTCGCCCGCCCGCTTGGACATGCGGACCTCTTCCCCGCCCTTCATGACCTTCACCAGCTGCACCAGCGCCACCTCGAAGTAGTCCTCCCCGTACCCGAGGGCGCGCAGCACGCCCCGCATGCGGGGGATGTAGCCGTGGTGGTCGGCGCCCCAGACGTCGATGACCCGCTCGAAGCCGCGCTCGTGCTTGTCGATGTGGTAGGCGATGTCGGGGACGAAGTAGGTCAGGGAGCCGTCGCTCTTGCGGAGCACGCGGTCCTTGTCGTCGCCGAACTCGCTGGTGCGCAGGAACAGCGCGCCATCCTGCTCGTAGGTGAGGCCCCGCTCCGCCAGCAGGCGGAGGGCGGCGTCCACCTTGCCGGCGTCACGCACGGCGCGCTCGGAACTCCAGACGTCGAACACCACCCGCAGGTCGCGGAGCAGCTCCTCCTGTTCCTGCCGCAGCAGGTCCGGCGCCACGCCCGCGAACGCGAGCCCCTGGGCCCCGCCCATCGTGGCGAGCTCGGGGTGCCGGGCCGCGAGCTGCTCCGCCAGCTCCACGAGGTAGGCGCCGTGGTAGCCGCCCTCGGGGATCGCCGCCGTGCGGCCCAGCCGCTCCTCGAGGCGCGCCCAGAGGCTCTGGATCACCCGGTCGATCTGGACGCCGGCGTCGTTGATGTAGAACTCGCGCGTCACCGCGTGCCCGGTCCACGCCAGCAGCTCGGCGATGGCGTCGCCCAGGCAGGCGCCGCGGCCATGGCCTACGTGGAGCGGCCCCGTCGGGTTGGCCGAGACGAACTCCACGTTGACGCGCTGGCCGTTCCCGAAGCTGGAGCGGCCGTAGGCCGGCCCCGCGGCGATGATGGTGGCCAGCAGGGAGTGCAGCGCGTCCTGCGCCAGCCAGAAGTTGATGAACCCGGGCCCGGCGATCTCGGTCTTCGCCACGACGCTGGCCGGGAGCTGGAGCTCGGCCGTGATCCGCTGCGCCAGCGCGCGGGGATTGGCCTTGAGCGGCTTGGCGAGGAGCATCGCCAGGTTCGTGGACAGGTCCCCATGGCCACCGTCACGGGGGCGCTCCAGCACGAAGCCCGCGTCCGCCACCCCGAGGTGCGCGGCGACGCGGGCCAGTTCGGCGCGGATGACTTCGCTCACTCGGCGGCCTTCTTGGCCGGCTTCTCAGCCTTCGGCTCCGCCTTGGCGGGCTTGGTCTCGCTGGTGCTGGGCGTGCTGGGCGTGCTGGCGGCGCTGTCGCCGCCCTTGCGCGGACCCTTCCCGTCCTTGCCGTAGTCGGTGATGTAGAACCCGCTCCCCTTGAACACGAGGCCGGCCCCGCCGGAGATCTTCCGGCTGGCCGCCTTGCCGCAGGTGGGGCACTTGGCCCGCGGCTTGTCGGACATCTTCTGGAACAGCTCGAACTCATGCCCCGCCGGGCACTGATACTCGTACGTCGGCATCACCCCTCCAAATCCACCTAAAGAAAACAGCCGCAATATCTTAGCGACCTCGGAGAGGGTATTCAAGGCGGGGCCCTTGCGCGATGGTTTACCGCAGAGGCGCGGAGGCGCAGAGGGCCGCGGAGGGGGATGCGGCGCCTAGAGTTGGTTGGCGATTCGGCGGATGCCCTTCCAGAGTGCCGGCACGTTGAAGTTGATCAGCAGGCCGAGTCGATGCTGGGACAGGCGGAGGTAGGTGAGCATCTGGGCGGTGTGGACGTCGTGGAGGCCATCCACCGCCTTGAGTTCCACCAGGAGGCGCCCTGCGACGATCAGGTCAATGCGGCAGGTCCCCTCGAGCAGGATCCCCTTGTAGCTGCCGACGAGTGGGACCTGTCGCTGGTGGGTGAGTCCCCTGAGCTCGAGCTCCCGGGCCAGGCACTCCTCGTAAATCGACTCGAGCAGCCCGGGGCCAAGGTGCCGGTGCACCTCGATCGCCGCCCCGATGACCCTCTCCGAGAGCACGTTCAGGTCTTCCTCTGCGGCCCTCTGTGCCTCCGCGCCCCTGCGGTGAATCACGCGCCGTCGCTCCATGGTCCGGGAATGACGGCGACGCTACCACCGGCGGCTCAACCGCCCCGCAACTCACCCCCCGTACTGGATCTTGCGGAGGGCGCGCTCGAGCGCGGCGACGACGTCGGGGGTGGTGGAGCGGCTGCGCTGGCGTTCGAGGATGCGGCGGGCGTCGCGGGCGTTGCGGCCCATGGCGCCAAGGGCGTCGGCCGAGGC
>JBGAOL010000358.1:0-4369 GCA_044221825.1 Gemmatimonadales bacterium | reverse complement strand
GATGACCTTGGGATGCGCCGGGTCCTCGAGGGAGGCGAGGACGATGCCGTTCTTGCGGTCGGAGGCGCCCTCGCGGGTGTGGACCAGGTACTTGCCGTCCGGCGTGGTCATGATGTCGTTGACGCGCCGGGTGTTGGCCATCAGCGAGTCGGTGACCACGGGGTGCGCCGGGTCGCTGATGTCGATGGCGTACATGCGGTCCCCGCCGCCGCCCGTGCCGAGATAGGCAATCTTGCCGTCGGGGTGGATCCATACCTCCTCGGTGCTGAAGAGCGAGCGGCCGAGGCGCCCCACGATCTCCGCCGGCCGCCGCACGTTGCGCGGGGCCAGCGTCACCACCGTCCGCGCGGCCTTCCCGCCCAGCGTGCCGGTGACCACGTAGCGGCCCGCCTCATACCCCACGAAGGCCCCGTCCCGCTCCATGAGGCCCTGCCCCGGGGAGAAGCTCCACTCCGGCTGGAGGCCCGGGATGGGGCGCCCGGTGCGGTCCTTGGCCACGAGCGAGAACCGGAGGACGTCGCCCTGGCGGGCCGAGGGATTCTGGGGGGACAGCTCGAGGCTGGCCACCGGCGTGGCGATCACCTCGACGGCGACCGTCCGCTCCACGTTCCCCATCCGGGCGGACAGCGTGGCGCGCCCCGGGCCGTACGCGGTCACGACGCCCTCGGCCGAGACCGCGGCCACGCGGGCGGCGCTGCTCCGCCACTTCACCTCTCCCCGCACCGGGTCGCCCGCCTCACTCACGGCCGCCACGTCGAGCAGGAGGGCCTGCCCCGGCACCAGCTTGACGGCGGCGGGCGTCACGGTCAGCCGGGCCGGCCCGCGGGACGTGACGGTGAAACGAAGCGGCTCCACGACGGCGCGGGTGCCAGGGACGGTGGCCATCACGGTGAGACCAATGACCCCGGGCGCGCCCCCGACGAGCCGGCCGGTGGTGTCGGATCGGCCCTCGAAGCGCGCGGCACTCAGCGGGATGAACCGGATCACGGCGCCGGGCACGGGCTGGCCCGCGCTGTCCACGGCCGTGGCCTGCACCCGGACGGTGTCGCCCACGAGCAGCGTCCGCTCGGCGGGGGTGATCACCAGCCTGGCGATGGGCGACGGCGCGGTGGCCGGCGGGGACTGCGGCTGCTGGGCCGCGGCCTGCAGGGCGAGCAGGAGAGTCAGGGCATGCACCACGTTGCGCTCCCGGCGTTGGGGGTCAGGGGAAGGCGACCTGCGCCACGGCATGGACTTCCGGCAGGCGGGCCAGGGCGGCGACGTGCTCGGGCTTGAGCGCGGCATCCACCCCGATGACGGCGAGCGCCTCGCCGCCTGCGGAGAGCCGGGCCTGATGATACTCCGCGATGTTGATTCCCGCATCACCCAGCAAGGTGCCCACCCGGCCGATGACGCCCGGCACGTCGCGGTTCTGCAGCACGATGAGGTGCCCGTGCGGGGCCACGTTGACCCGGAAGCCGTGGATCTGGGTGATGCGGAGGTGCGCCGCCCCGAGCGGGGCGCCCGCCACCCGGACCGCCATTCCCCCCGCCACCACCTTGACCTCGATGAGGTCCGGGAGCTCCGCGGCCAGCTCCACGCGGCTCCGGTTGACCGCGATCCCGCGCTGGCGGGCCAGGTGGAGCGCGTTCACCACGTTCACCGCGGGCGAGCCCACCACGCCCTCCAGCACGCCCATCACGGCGCCGGCGGCGAGGGGCCGCAGCAGGTCGTCGCCCTCGCCGGCGAAGCGGAGTTCCACCTCGGTGACCTGCGGCCCCGAGAGGGCCGCGGCCAGCCGGCCGAGCCGGCCCGCCAGCTCCAGCAGCGGGCGGAGGCGCTTGAGGCGCTCACCGCCCACGAGGGGCGCGTTGACGGCCCCGGCGTAGTCGCCGTCCACCAGTGCTCCCCGCACCGACTCAGCGATTTCCACCGCCACGTTCATCTGTGCCTCCTCGGTGCTGGCGCCGAGGTGCGGGGTCAGGACCACGTTGGGGAGGGTGCGGAACGGGTGATCGGCGGGGAGCGGTTCCTGGTCGAAGACGTCGAGCGCGGCCCCCCCGATGCGGCCCTCCCGGAGCACCCGGAGCAGCTCGCCCTCATCGAGGACACCGCCGCGGGCCGCGTTGATGATCACGGCGCCGGGCTTGAGCAGCGCCAGCTCGCGTGCCCCGAGCATGCCGCGGGTCTTGTCGGTGAGGGGAACGTGGAGCGACAGCACGTCCGCCGCCTTGAGGACGGTGTCCAGGTCCGCCAGCTCCGCGCCCATCTCGGCCGCCGCGACTGGGGTGAGGAATGGATCGTAGGCCACCACGCGCATGCCGAAGGCGCGGGCACGCCGCCCCACCTCGCCACCGACGCGCCCGGCGCCGACGAGGCCGAGCGTCTTCCGGTAGAGCTCGGTACCGCCGAACTTGGCGCGGTCCCACTGCCCCGCCCTCATGCTGGCGTCGGCCGCGGGCACCTTCCGGATGAGGGACAGCAGCAGGGCCAGCGCCAGCTCCGCCGCCGCGATGGTGTTGCCGGCCGGGGCGTTCATGACGGCGATGCCCCGCTCGGTGGCGGCCTCGACGTCGATGGTGTCCACCCCCACGCCGGCGCGCCCGATGACCTTGAGCCGGTCCGCGAGCGCCAGCGCCTCACGGGTGATCTTGGTGGCACTGCGCACCAGGACGGCATCCATCCCCTGGATGGCCTTCGCCAGTTCCTCGCCCTTGAGCCCGGGTTTCTCGATCACCTCGAAGCGGGCGTCCTGCAGCAGCGGCGTGAGTCCCTCGCGCGCGATCTTGTCGGCGACGAGCACCTTGTAGGGGGTCATGCGGCGAGCACCTCGTCGAGGGCGTGGAGCAGCACGTCGAGCTCGGCCACGTCGTGGTCGCCCATGTGGCCGATGCGGATGGTCGCGTCCTTGAGGCTGCCGTAGCCAGCCGAGATGGTGAAGCCGCGGGCCTTCATGGCGTCGTTTACTTCCCCGCCCTTCTTGCCCGCCGGCACCGTGAGGCAGGTGACCGTGGGCGAGCGGAAGCCCTCGGGCGCCAGGACGCGCACGTCGCGGCCCTTGGCCTGCTGCTGCTGGGCCCAGGTCCAGGTGTGGTGCGCCATGTCGCGGTGGCGGGCCCAGCGGACCTCCATGGTCTCGTTGTCGATCCGCTCCACCTGCGCGGCCAGCGCGTACATGAGCGAGAGCGCCGGGGTGTTGGGCGTCTGGTTCTTGACGATGTAGTTCTCGAACTCCACCAGGTCGAAGTAGATCCCGCGATTCTTCGTGGTCTTGGCCCGCTCGAGCGCCCGCGGATGGGCCACGCCGAGCGCCAGGCCCGGCGGGAGGGCCAGGGCCTTCTGCGAACCGGTGAGGACGAAGTCGAGGTCCCAGAGGTCGGTTTCCACCGGCGCGCCGGCCAGGCCGGTGACGCTGTCCACCAGGAGGAGCACGTCCCCGGCCGCCCGCGCCACCTTCGCCAGGTCGGCGATGGGGTTGAGGGCGCCGGTCGAGGTTTCCGAGTGCACGACGGTGATGGCGTCGTACCTCCCGGCCTTCAGGCGCTCCGCCACGGCGTTGGGATCGTGGACCTGGCCGAGCGGCACCTCGAACGCATCGGCCTCGAGACCGTTGGCGAGCGCAATCTTGTGGAAGCGCTCACTGAAGGCACCGTTGACGAGCGACAGCACCCGCTTCCCGCCACAGTTGCGCACCGCCGCCTCCATCAGCCCGGTGGCAGACGAGGACGAGATGTAGACTGGACGCTGGGTGCGGAAGATGCGCTTGAGTCCCGGCATCATGTCCGCGATAAGCTTTTCCATCCCCTTGCCCCGGTGCCCGATCATGGGCCGGGCCTGGGCGGCGAGGATGCTGGGATGGACCTCGGTGGGGCCGGGGAGGAAGAAGCGGCCGAAGGCAGGCTGGCTCATGGCGACTCCGGTGCAGCGTGCACGAGGGTGAGGACGTCGGGCAACGACGCGAGCTCGACATCCGCGGCGTCCGCCACCGGCGGGCGGCGGACGACGCCGGTGAAGGCGGCAAAGCAATCCACGACGGGACGGGTCTCGAGGTCGGTGGCGCCGTCGCCGACCATCAGGATGGGGCGCGGCAGCCGGGTCAGGTGGGCCTCGATCCAGCGCCGCTTCCCGCCGGACTGCGTGAAGGGACAGTCGGCATCGAATCCTGCGTACCGGCCGGCGGCGTCGAACCAGATGGGGACCGCGGCCACCCGATCGTCCGGGATGCCGAGGTGGCGGGTCAGGTCGAGCACCGGGGGGAGCAGCCCGCCGCTCATCACCTGGACCACCACGCCGTCGCGCTGGAGCGCGGCCACGGTCTCGGGCGCCCCCGGCACCATGCGCTCGATGTAGTGCCGCCCGAGGGCGGCCAGCTCGGCCCGCGTGGGCCGGA
>JBGAOL010000357.1:0-4381 GCA_044221825.1 Gemmatimonadales bacterium | reverse complement strand
GGGCGGCCGCGAAGGGCGGAACCCACGGTACCTGATAGGCGCCAGTGGCCACCACCACCTGGCGGGTGAGGTGGCAGGCGTGGTCGGTGCGGACCCGGAAGCCGCCCTCGTCGGCGCGGCGGAGCTCGCGCACCGGCTCGTCGAGCGCCACGGGGAGCGCAAAGGTGCGGGCGTACGCCTCGAGGTACGCCACCACCTCGTCGCGGCCCGGGTGGTGCGCCGGGTCGCCGGGGAAGGGGAGGCCGGGGAGGGCGCTGTGGCGCGCCGGGGTGAAGAGCCGGAGCGAGTCCCAGCGCGCGCGCCAGCTGCTGCCGAGGGTGCGCGCGGCGTCGAGGATGAGGAAGCGGCGGCCCTGCCGCGCCAGCTCGCGCCCCATGGCCAGACCGGCCTGGCCCGCGCCGATGACGAGGACGTCGTAGCGGGCGCGCATCAGCGGGCCGGGGCGCGGAGCAGCGAGTCGGGCGCGGACAGCGGGGCGGTGAGCGCCTCGAGGAACGCCACCAGCTGGCGCCGCTCGGTGGCGGTGAGGTGGAGCGGCACGAGCTCGCTGTGGCCCAGGGGCGCGCGGGGCGCGCTGTCGTAGTGCGCCACCACCTGCGCCAGCGTGGCGAACTGGCCCGCGTGCATGTAGGGGCCGCGACGCGCCACGTTCCGGAGCGAGGGGGTCTTCATGGCGCCGAGCTGCAGGGTGTCGCCGGTGGCCAGGAACTCGAGCTCGTCGCACGGGGTGCGGGCGTCGCTGTAGGGGCTCCGGCAGTTGAACTCGTCCTGCCGCACCTGGCGGGCGCCGGCGAAGCGGCCGGAGTCGGGGTGCGCGCCGGTGCGGGCGGGGACGCCGATGTTGTGGAACTCGTGGTCGCTCAGGTCGGGGCCGGTGTGACAGGTGGCGCAGCGGCCCTTGCCCGCGAAGAGGCGGAGGCCGGCTTCCTCCTCCGCGTCCAGGATGCCACGCGGCGCGGTGCCCGTCAGCTCCAGCTGGCGCAGGTAGCGGTCGAGGCGGGTCTCGCCCCACCGCAGGCGGCGCTCGTAGGCGGCCACGGCCTTGCCCATGTTGGCGAAGACGGTGTTGACGTCGTGGCGGCGGGCGCTGTCGAGCGCGGCCCAGGCGGCGGCCGTGGCGTCGGCGACGGGGCCGGCGTGGGCGGGCAGGCCCCGCAGCGCCGGCAGTGCGCCGAAGACGGCCTCGTACTCGGCGCGGTAGTGTGCGGCAATGACCTGGGCGTATTGGGTGCGGTCGCCGCCGTGCTCCACGGCGCTCTCCCACGGCCCGAGCGCCTGGGACCACTGGCTGTCCTTGCGGCCGTCCCAGAAGAGCCAGGCGCCACTGCCTGACGCGGGCACCGGCATGGTGCGGCGGCCGGTGGTGCCGACGCCGTGGCCGAGGGGCGTGCCGTCCTGGAAGTCGCGGGCGGGATCGTGGCAGGTGGCGCAGGCCACGGTGCCGGTGCCGCTCAGGCGGGCATCGAAGAAGAGCCGGTGGCCCAGGGCGGCGGCGCGCGGGTCGTCGGCGACGCGGTTGGTGGGGTCGGCGGCCGCCGGGCGCGACGGATCGTGCCGCAGGGCCGCGAGGGTGGCGCGTTCCTCGGCCGTCCAGCGGGTGCCGGCGCGCGGGTGCGTCGCGCCGGCCACCAGGGCGAGGGCTGCCACGATCAGGAGCAGGGGCGCTCGGCGCATGGCAGGTCCTAGAGCTTGAGGTTGAAGGTGACGCTGTCGGTGCCGGCGGCCGCGCTGATGCGGAAGCTCAGCGTCCACCAGCCCGGCATGCTGAAGCGGACGCCGCCCACTTCGTAGCGGCCGGCGCCGCTCTGCCCGGTGATGCGGGGCGCCGTGGGATAGCCGTGGCCGTGCGCCGGCATGCCGCCGCCCACCGTGATAGCGGCGCTGTCGACGGCCGCGCCGGTGGAATCCGTCAGGCGGAGGGTGATGCGCTGCATGCCCTTGCCGGAGAGCGGTGCCGCCGGTTCCAGCGTGGCGATGAAGGCGCCGGTGCTCGAGCGCCGCGGCCCGAGGCCGAACTCCGAGGGGGCGGGCTTCGGCCCGCGGTCCATGATCAGGTGCTGCGCGGCCAGGCCGGGCAGCACGGTGGCGAGCGCCAGGATGGCGGCGGCCTTGGTGATGGTGCGGCGGGTGCGGGACATCGGTGCCTCCGTCAGGTGAAGTGTGGTGCTGCGTGACGGAGGCCAAGATGCGGCCGAGCGGGGGCCGCCCACTTGAACGAACGGGGCGAGTCCTTTGAACAAACCGGCTGACCTGACATTGCCGGGGGTGCGCGGGGCCCGTATGTTCGCGCCACGATGAGCACCGCATGGCAATACGTGGGGCCGTGGCAGCCCATCCTCTATTTCTGGGAGGGCGGGTGGCTCGGAATCGGTCACGCCACCGGCGTGGTGCCGGAGCACGCGCACCATGCGGTGCAGGTCAGCATCGGGCTCGACGGCCCGGTGCGCTTCCGGGCGCCGGATGAGGAGTGGATCGAGTGCGACGTGGGCGTGATCCGGCCCAACGCGCCGCACCTCTTTGACGGCTGCGGGCGGGCGCTGGCCATGCTGTTCCTGGAGCCGGAGAGCCGGGAGGGGCGGTGGCTCCGGGACTCGCTGCGCGAGCCGATCGCCGGCCTGCCGCGGGAGCGGGTGGCGGGGCAGCTGCCGGCGCTGCTCGGCTTTCGTGAGGCTCGGCCGGGGGCGGAGGCGGCATCGCGGCTGATCCTCGACGTGGTGGCGGCGCTCTGCGCGGGGCCGCCGCCGCACCACCGGATGGACGAGCGGATCGCCCGGGCGCTGGCGTTCATCCGGAGCCATGACGACGGGCGGCTGTCGCTCGAGGTGGTGGCGCGGGAGGTGTTCCTGTCACCGAGCCGGCTGGCGCACCTCTTCACCGACGAGGTGGGGCTGCCGTTCCGGCGCTACCTGCTGTGGCGGAAGCTGAGCCGCGCCATGCAGGCCTTTGGCCGCGGGGCGAACCTCTCGGCTGCCGCACACGCGGCCGGCTTCGCCGACTCGGCGCACCTGACGCGCACCTGGCACCAGATGTTCGGCATGCCGCCGTCGCTCATGATGGCGATGGCGGAGTTCCACGAGATCCCGGCGCCGTTTGAGCTATTGGTGTAGGGGGAGACTCGACCGTGGCCGGATTGGGGTTCGGTGAGTTTCACCGCAGAGGCGCGGAGCCGCGGAGGGCCGCAGAGGAACTGCCCGGGGATGGTGGGCTCACCGCGAGGTGAGCCCGTGGTGTTTTTGTGGGTGTTGGTTGGGGGTCGGCAGCGCCTCTCACCTGTACTGCCAGAGCACCCTCCTCATCAGTACGCGGGGCCTATAGGCCCCGCCTACGTTGGGCGCAGGTCCTCTGCGGCCCTCCGTGTCTCCGCGTCTCTGCGGTGAAACAACGCGCACCAAGCCCCAGCCCTGCACCAGCATCACGCCGCCGCGGCGATGTGGCGGGCGAGGTGGGCGGCGTCGGGGCCGGCGCCCATGAGGAGGCTCGAGGCGCGGGTGTGGAGCCAGGGGAGGCCGAGGAGGTAAAGGCCGGGGACGGGGGTGACGCCGCGGACGTGGAGCAGGCGGCCGCTCGTGTCGTGGATGTGGGCGTGGAGCCAGGGCCAGGCGTGGCGGTAGCCGGTGGCCCAGACGATGGTGCCCTCGAGACGCTCGCCGCCGGCGGTGAGGAGGGCGGCGCCGTCGGTGCCAGTGACGCGGCCGGCGAGGTGGACGCCATGATGGCGGGCCACATCTTCCGGGGCATCGCCGATCAGGAGGTCGTGGCGGCGGGCACGGCGGCCCAGGGGCGAGGTGCCGGGGATGGTGAGCGCGCGGGTGGCGGTGAGCCAGTCGAAGATGCCACGGCCCAGGAAGGTCCGCGGCAGCTGTGTCAGGCGCTTGCCGATGGCCAGGGTGGTGGGCCGGGTGGGCGCGAGCTCGGCGGCGAGCTGCACGCCGGTGTTGCCGCCGCCCACCACGATGACGGGGCCGGGCGGCAGGCTCGCGGGATTCCGGTAGCGGCTGCTGTGGAGCTGGCGGATACCGGCAGGCATGGCGGCCGCGAACGGCGGAATCCACGGCACCTGGTAGGCGCCGGTGGCCACCACCACCTGGCGGGTGAGGTAGCAGGCGTGGTCGGTGCGGACGCGGAAGCCGCCCTCGTCGGCGCGGCGGAGCTCGCGCACCGGCTCGTCGAGCGCCACGGGGAGCGCAAAGGCGCGGGCGTACGCCTCGAGGTACGCCACCACCTCGTCGCGGCCGGGGTGGTGCGCCGGGTCCCCGGGGAAGGGGAGGCCGGGGAGCGCGCTGTGGCGCGCCGGCGTGAAGAGGCGGAGCGAGTCCCAGCGGCCGCGCCAGCTGCTGCCGAGGGTGCGGGCGGCGTCGAGGATCAGGAAGCGGCGGCCCTG
>JBGAOL010000356.1:0-6761 GCA_044221825.1 Gemmatimonadales bacterium | reverse complement strand
GTCGTCCCCTGTCGTTTTTCGGGATCGTGCGCCTGCGAGAATGGACCCTGACCGGAGCCGCGATGCCCGCCACGAGCCTCACCCCGCCCCGCACCAGCCGGCCGTGCGCCACCGCTCCGGTGGGGGCGCCCGGGCCGGCTCGATGGGGTGGACGCGGTGCGCGGGCTCGCCATCGTGCTCATGGCGCTGGACCACGTGCGCGCCTACCTGTCGGTGGCGCACTTCGACCCGACCGACCTGGACCAGACCACCCCCGCCCTCTTCCTCACCCGCTGGCTCACCCACTTCTGCGCCCCCGCCTTCGTGCTGCTGGCCGGCGCCGGCGCCTGGCTCGGCGGGCAGCGGCGGACCTGCGGGCAGCTGTCGCAGTTCCTGCTGTGGCGCGGGCTGTGGCTGCTGCTGCTCGAGTTCACGGTGATCAGCCTCGGCTGGTACTTCAACCTCACCTGGGAGATGGGCGCCATCGCGCAGGTGATCTGGGCCATCGGCATCGCCATGATGGTGCTGGCCGGGCTGGTGACGCTCCCCATCCGGTGGGTGGCGACGATCGGCGTGGTGCTGGTAGCGGGCCACAACCTGCTGGACGGGGTCACGCCGGACTCGTTGGGCCCGCTCGGCGCCGTGTGGGCACTGCTGCACGTGAGCGGCCCGCTGGCCGGGGCGCCGGTGCTGGTGGTGTATCCGGTGCTGCCCTGGATCGGGGTCATGGCACTGGGCTTTGCGCTCGGCCCCCTGCTCCACCAGGGCACCGCCGACTCCCGCGCGCGGCTCCGGCGGCTCGGCCTGGCCGCCGTCGCGGGCTTCCTGGTGCTGCGGGCGCTCGACGGATATGGGGACCCCGCGCCGTGGTCGCCCCAGGCCACGGCGGGGCGGACGGTGCTGTCGTTCCTCCGGGTCACGAAATACCCGCCGTCGCTGGCGTACCTGCTGATGACCCTCGGGCCGGTGCTGCTGCTGCTCGGTCCGGTATCCGCACGGGTGGCGGGTGGCGGAGTGGTGCCGCACGCTGGGGCGCGCGCCGCTCTTCTACGTGGCGCACATCTACCTGGTGCACGCGCTGGCGCTCGGCGTGGGCCTGCTGCAGGGGCACGGCGCCGGCGACCTGGCGCGCCTCTACCTCTTCTTCCCGGCGACGTACGGCGTGAAGCTGCCGGCCGTGTACCTGGCGTGGGGACTGGTGCTGCTGGCGCGGGGCGGAGAGCGTGGTGGTGGTCGTACCCGGCGACGCGGTGGTTCGGGGAGCGGAACGCGCGACCACGGGGCGCATGGCGTCGCGGGGGTGGTGGTGGTCGTGGGAGGAGTGCGAGATCACCCAACGGATTTGAGCAATGGCGCGGGGAATAGGAGGGCCGGCCATGGCCGGCCCCTACCCGGCGGGACACGACGCGCCTGTAGCGCTGCGCTACAATCCATGACTAATCAGCGTTTAGCCGACGCTTCATCCGAGCTTCATTAAGAAGGCCGCATTCTCTGCTCGCAGATCCCTCCGGGAGCGGCGAGCGCCTGCCTCGTAACTCCCTGCCCCAGCAGCAGATCACATCGACATGCCTCTGGCACCCGTGACGGGACGTCCCGTCGCGCCAGCGGCCGGACCTCGAGCCCAGGAGTCACGCCATGTTCTGGAAGCCGCTCGCCGCCATCACTGCCTTCATGCTCCCGATTGTCGCGTGGACCCCCAGGAGTACCGCGCCCAAGCGCATCAGCATCCAGATGGTGGACGTGTCCCCGACGGCCTACAAGTTCGAGCCGAGCGCCATCACGGCGAGCGCGGGCGACACGCTGCACTTCTCGATGAGCGGCGCCATGCCGCACAACGTGGAGTTCCGTGCCGCGCCCGCGGGCGCCACCCTCGGCGCCGCCAAGACCGGTCCGTACCTCACCAAGGCCGGCGACAGCTACGACCTCGTCCTCGACGGCCGGTTCCCCGCTGGCGAGTACCAGTTCGTCTGCGTGCCGCACGAGCCGCTCGGCATGAAGGCCACGCTCACCGTCCAGCCCCTGACCGGGAGCGACCGATGCGTCCCCTCCCCCTGGCCTTGGCCCTGGCGGCGGCCCTGCCGCTCGCGGCGCAGCAGCCGCGCGCGCGCCGCTCGTGTGGCCGGCGGCGCCGGACACGGCGCGGATCCAGTACGTGGGCTCGTTCCGCTCGGAGAAGGACCTCCGCCGCCACGAGTCCTTCCTGCGCCGGCTGGGCCGGTGGCTCACGGGGGGGCGGGGAACGGCGCTCTACGAGCTGCGCGCCCTTCGACCTCGTGGCGCCGGACAGCACGCGCACCTACCTCACCAACGGGTCGGTGCGCGCCGTGATCGTCTTTGACCGGCCGGCGCGCCGGGTGCGGCTCTTCGGCAACGACGTGCCGGGGGGGCTCGGCAAGCCGATGGGCCTGGGCCTGGAGCCCGCGCGGTGAGATCTACGTGGCCGACGCGAGCCAGCGCCGGATCGTGGTGCTCGACTCCACCGGCCACTACCTCCGCGCCTTCGGCGGGAGCGGCGTGCTGCTCAACCCCGTGGACGTCGCGGTGGATGGCGAGGACGCCTGGGTGGTGGACAGCTACCTCCACCAGGTGCTGCGCTTCGACCCCGAGGGGCGGGTGACGCTGCGCGTCGGCAAGCAGGAGGGGACGCTCGCCGACCGGGACGCGCATCGCGCGGCGATGCCGCCGCTCAACGCGGGGGACCCCCATCGCACCTTCACTCCCGACGACCTCTCGGACGTGTGGCAGAACCGGGGCAGCGCGGCGGGGGAGTTCCGCTACCCCGCCTCGGTGGCGGTGGGCCCCGACGGCACGCTCTACGTATCCGACCAGCTCAACTTCCGGGTGCAGGCCTTTGCGCGGGACGGGCGGTTCCTGCGGAGCATCGGCAAGCTCGGCGACCAGCCCGGCACCTTCACGCGCCCCAAGGGGGTGGCGGTGGACCGCGACAACCACCTCTACGTGGTGGATGCCGCGTTCAACAACGTGCAGATCTTCGATGACCAGGGCCGCCTGCTGCTGGCCTTCGGGCAGCTCGGCTACGGGGCCGGGGAGCACTGGCTGCCGCTTGGGATCACCATCGACCGGAGCGACCGCATCTACGTGGCCGACCGGTACAACAACCGCGTGGCCATGTACCAGTACCTGGGCCAGGCGGCGGGCCGCCACGAGCCCCGGGTGGCGCCGGGCGGACGCTGACCATGCGCCGGGGCGTCCGCGAGTTGCTGCTCACGGCCCTCCTCGGCGGGGGGGCCGCGCCGGCGCTCGTGGCGCAGTGGCCCAACGGCCTCCACATCGACCAGACGCCGCACAACCTGACGTTCCCGGCCTCGAGCGTGGACCCCGAGATGGCGGGCCGGATCCGGAACCTGGGCGAGATCTGCGTCTACTGCCACGCGCCGCACGGCGGGCCGCAGTGGGTAGTGGGGCCTGGCAAGCCGCTCTGGAACCGCCCCCGCCCCACCTCGGCGTACCAGATGCCGCAGCACTCGGCGCAGCGGATGGCGCAGGACCCGTCGCCCTCGGACAAGTCGCGCACCTGCCTCTCGTGCCACGACGGGTCCATCGGGCTCGACGCGGTGATCAACCTGCCCAACAGCTACGCGGGGCCGAACCCGGCCAACTCAACAATCGACGAGTGCGAGGGGTGCCACTCGGGGGGCAACCCGCCGAAGGGCATCGACTGGGAGGGGGTGTGGTTCCGGCCGGACATGCGGAAGCAGCACCCGCTCTCGGTGCTGTACGACCCGTCGCTCCGGCCGGGGCAGTTCCAGCCGGCGGTGGGCGGCACGGTCGGGGGCTCCCGCTCTTCAACGGCAAGGTGGAGTGCCCCACCTGCCACGAGCCCCACTCGGAGCAGCACAAGTTCTTCCTGCGGCAGAGCAACGTGGGCCAGGCGCTCTGCCGCTCCTGCCACGTGACGGTGCCCTCGGCGCCGGTCCACGAGAACTGACGACCCCGTGAGGAGAGTCCCCCATGTCCCCCCGTCCCGGCCCGCTCGCCGCGCTGCTCGTCCTCGCGGCGCTCGCGGCCCCGCTCGCTGCGCAGACCGACAACGTGGTGAACTCGAACACAACATCAGCGCCCGCGCCGCCAACAACCCCTCCACCCTCACCAACTACGGCGAGGTGTGCGTGTACTGCCACACGCCGCACGGCGGCGGCAACTCCACCAACGCCCCGCTCTGGAACCGGAACTTCGGCCCGGGGAGCGGGAGCTACCAGATGTACAACAACGCCTGGAGCTCCACGATCGACATGACGGTGGCCTCGAGCCCGCAGGGCGTGTCGCTGCCACTGCCCCTCTCCTGCCACGACGGGACGATCGGCCTCGACGTGATCATCAACCGGCCCAACGCCGACACCACGCTCGCGCCCAAGAACGGCACCATGCCGGCCAACGCGGGGCAGTTCTTCGCCAACCTGGGCACCGACCTCCGGAACGACCATCCGGTGTCGGTGACCTACTCCACCACCGCCGACCCGGCCTTCAACGCGCCCGACGCCAACAACCGGATCAACGGCGAGCTGCCGCTCTACAGCGGCCGGGTGGAGTGCGGCAGCTGCCACAACCCGCACAACACCACCAACCCGCCGTTCCTGCGGAAGGCCAACGCGGGCAGCGCCCTCTGCACCACCTGCCACATCAAGTGAGCCGAGGAGCGCGGATGCGCCCCCTTCCCCTGCTGCTGGCGCTGGTGCTCGTGGCCAGCGTGCCGCTCGGCGCTCGGCACGGTGCTGGACATGCCGGCGCCGCGACCCGCCACGGCGCCGGCGGGCGCTGGCGCGGCCCCGCCGGCGCACCCCTCGCGTCGCCGTGGCCGACGCGGCCCGTCCCGCCATCGAGGACCCTCAACGCCGACTCCGCGCGCGCCTCCTCCCGCGCGACGCCGCCGGCAACATCGACTGGGCGCAGGCGCTCCGGAGCGGCGTCATCCGCCCGCGGAGCGTGCTCCCGGCGGACCCCGCCGCCCGAGGGCGGAGTTCCAGTTCAACTTCGACTTCACCTACCAGGGCCCGACACCACGTTCGACGCCCGCTTCCCACACTCCACCCATACCGAGTGGCTGGCGTGCGCCACCTGCCACCCGCGGATCTTCCCCTACCGGAACACGCCGGTGACCATGGGCGACGTGTTCACGGGCAGGTTCTGCGGCGAGTGCCACGGCAAGGTGTCCTTCCCGGTGGCGAGCGGCTGCGAGCGCTGCCACACCCGCCTCATGATGCCCCAACCGCGCCACCCGGACTTCCTCGGCACGGTGCAGCTGAGCCGCGTCGGCGACACACCACGGGGAACGCCAAGGCCGTGATGACCGACTCGCTCCCCGCGGCCACCTTCCCGCACTGGGTGCACCGCATCCGCTACCGCTGCAAGACCTGCCACATGGAGCTGTTCGTGCCGCGGGGCGGGACCAACGCGGTGACGATGAACATGATCAAGGCCGGTGACGCCTGCGGCCGCTGCCACAACGGCCGGGACGCCTTCGCCGCCACCATCGGCACCTGCACCAGCGCTGCCATGTGGCGCCCACGAAGGTTGCGGCGAGCCGCTAACCTCGCGCTCCTGGCCGGCGCGCTCCTCGATGCCGCGGCTCGCGGCGCAGGGGCCTTGTTGGTCACGCACGCCCAGCAGGGGCGGTGGAACGTGGCAGAACACCGGCGCGCCGGGCGCCCGGCAGGCCGCGGGCGGCGATTACCGCGAGTGGCTCCGCGTTCCCCTCGGCGGGGCGCTGGTGAGCCCGCGGTTCTTCTCCTGGGCCGCCACGGTGCAGCCCACCTTTCAGCAGCGCACGAGCAGATAACCGGACGCTCGCCGCGCGCACCAGCTCGATCCGCAGCGCCTCGGCCGGCTCCTCACCGACCGCCCGCTCACCTCACCACGAGCTACACCCGGGCCAGCGCCACCACGAGCGGCGGCTACGGCAGCGACCGCGACGTCCTCTTCACCACGGTGGGCGGCGACCTCGGCTGGCGGAACCCGTACCTGCCGATGCACCTGGCCCTCTCGCGCCGCACCACCGACGAGCGCTGGCGGCCCACGCTACGAGCGCCGCGTTCCGCACCGACCAGCTGGCGCGCCAGCCGCTTCAACGCCGCCAACAGCAAGCTCTCGGTGGACGTGTCCCGGCTGGCCTTCGACGACCGCATCACCGGCACCACGCTCGACGCCACCGACGCCACCGGCCGCCACCAGCTCCGCTGGGGCAAGGGGAGCCGGCTCCAGTCCACGCTCGAGTACCAGCGCGAGACCGGCCTCTACGACACCCGCCGCACCACCTGGGGCGAGCAGTTGCGGCTGCAGCACACGCGGCGGGTGGGCACCAGCTGGTTCCTCCGCCGGAGCGACGCGGAGGCCGACCAGCTCCATTCGCTCGGCACCGCGTGGGGCGGCGGCACCGACGTGCGCGCCACCCGCTGGCTCACGCTGGGCTTCGACGGGGCGCGCTACCGGGGGACGGTGGGCCCGGGCGTGGAGCGGCTCACCACGCTCACGCCGCGCGCCGCCGTGGCGCTGGCCCGGGGCCGGGGCCGGTTCACGGCGAGTGTCGCGGGGACGCACGAGGCGCGCTCGCGAGAGGGGCCGTCGCCCGGGAGCGGGCTGGCGCTCGACGAGGCGTACACGGTGCCGGCCGCACGGCGGGTGACGCTGCAGCAGCCCGACGTGGTGAGCGGCAGCGTCCGCGTCACCGATGCCGCGGGCCTCGTGGTGTACGTCGAGAACGTGGACTACGTGCTCCTCACCGTGGGGCGCCTCACCAGCGTGGACGTGCCCGTGGGGGGCCTCCT
>JBGAOL010000355.1:0-4412 GCA_044221825.1 Gemmatimonadales bacterium | reverse complement strand
CACCGAGCCGCCCACCCGTGCGTCCCAGAACATGGTGCCCCAGGCCGGGTAGCCGCGGTTGAAGACGTCCGGCGCGTGCCGCGGGATGTCCACCCCGCCGCCGCCCCGCGTGGGCCCGCGCCCCGCCGCCCCCTGGCCCAGCGAGAGCGTCCGGTGGTCCGTGGTGCTCTCGAGCGGGTGATGGCAGGTGGCGCACGACATGTCGCGGTTTCCGCTCAGCTCCTTGTCGAACATGAGCGCCTGCCCCAGCGCGAACATCTCCGGCGACGGCATGTTCAGCGCCGGCAGCGGTGCCACGTTGGCGGCCTGCAGCAGCGGCGCCAGGTCGTCGTCGAGGTTCGTGGTGCCGCCGGTCTTGGAGTCGGCGGAACACGCCACGACGAGCCCGAGGAGGGGAAGCAGGCGGTACGCGCGGGGCATCAGGGCGGCTCGGGTTGGGGTCATATATCTTCGAAGAATGTCGAGAAAGACGCCAGTCCTTGTCGAAACTGTGCGCCTCCGGGATGGCCGGGCGCCGCTGTGGCACCTGCACGTCCGCCGGCTGGCGCTGAGCTGCGAGGCGCTCGGCATCCCGTTCCCGCGGACGCTGCTCGTTCCCAGTGACGGAGAGGACCGGGTCCACCGTCTCACCGTGTCGCTGGCGGGGACGGAGGTGACCACCCGTCCCGTCGGCCCGGTGGCCCCGGTGCGGCTGGTGTCGAGTCCCGTGGTGCACGAGCCGTACCCCCACAAGCTCACCGACCGGGCGCCGTTCGAGCGGGCCCAGGCCGCCGCCCGCGCCGCCGGCGCCGACGATGCAATCCTTTATACCCCAGCAGGTTCCGCCGCCGAGTCGAGCATCTGGTGCCTGTTCTGGTGGGAGCCGGCCGGGCTCGCCGCCCCGGCCCTGGACCTCGGCATCCTGCCCGGGGTGTCGCGTGCGCGCATAACCGAGCTCGTCGGTGGGGTTGCCGAGCGCCGCGTGGACCGGGCGGGCCTCCGGGGGTATTCGCTCTTCGTGGCCAACGCGGTCCGGGGCATCGTGGCGGTGGCCGCCCTCGACGGGGAAATGGTCCCGCCGGACCCCCGGACGGAGGCGCTGGCGGCCCGGTTCTGGCCTTGACCGACCCGGGGGCGGTCACTAGGTTCCCCCGGCTCTTGGAGGCGGCGGGTAACCGCCCCGTGGTGGTTGTAGCTCAATCGGTTAGAGCGCCGGACTGTGGCTCCGGAGGTTGCGGGTTCGATCCCCGTCAGCCACCCTACATGACGGTCCGTAGGTCCGTAGCTCAATTGGTAGAGCACCGGTCTCCAAAACCGGGGGTTGGGGGTTCGATTCCCTCCGGGCCTGCTGTGGTTGATAGGTGTTGCGCCGCTATCGTCTAGAGGCCTAGGACACAGCCCTCTCAAGGCTGGAACACGGGTTCGAATCCCGTTAGCGGTATTGGGGTGGCCCCCCAACGGCCCCATCGTCTATCGGTTAGGACGCGACCCTTTCAAGGTTGAAAGACGGGTTCGATTCCCGTTGGGGCTACCTGATCGGTTTGGCGCACGAGAGTGCGCAGCGGGCACGCGCCGCTAGCTCAATTGGCAGAGCAAGTGACTCTTAATCACTAGGTTGTAGGTTCGATTCCTACGCGGCGCACTCAGCAGGTGGCCCCGGCAATCCTCGGATTGCCGGGGCCGTGTTCGTTCCTCGCACCCGTCCCGCTCAGTCGGCCGAGACGATGCCCCGCAGCCGGTCCACCCACGTGGGCTCCGGCGCCGTCACCAGCGCGGCGCGCCAGGCGCGCAGGAACTCGCCGGCATCGGCGAAGCGCGCCTCGGCGTCGGGGGCAAGCGCGCGGGTGAGCACGCGGGCCACGGGCGGGGTCACGTCAGGCAAGGAGGGCGCCGCCTCCCGCTGGCGCCGGAGCACGTGCTCCACCGTGCCGCCGCCGAAGGGCGCCCAGCCGGTGAGTGCGTACGCCGCGAGGGCCGCCGCGCCGTAGAGGTCGGTCCGCTCGTCCACCGGGCGGCCCTCCACCTGCTCGGGCGGGGCGAAGCCCGGCGTCCCCGCGTGCGCCCGCCCGCCGTGCACGCCCGCGATGCCGAAGTCGCTGAGGCGCCAGTAGCGCCAGCGGTCGATGAGCACGTTCTCCGGCTTGAGGTCCAGGTGGAGCACGCCGGCCCGGTGCGCGGCCTGCAACCCCTCCAGCAGCTGCGCGAACTGGCGCCCCACCTCCTCGATGGGCCGCGCCCCGTGGCGCGCCACCAGCGTGGCCAGGCTCCCCGACTCCGCCAGCTCCATGGTGTACCAGACGATGCCGCTCCGGGTGTCCCAGTCGTGCACCGGGATGATGGCAGGGTGCTGCAGCCGCGCCGCCATGCTGGCCTCGTGCCGGAACCGCGCGATGGCCCGCGGGTCCCGCGCCCGCTCCGCGTGCAGCAGCTTGAGCGCCACGTCCCGCTCCAGCGCCACGTCCCGCACCCGCCACACCGTGCCGGCCCCGCCCTCGCCGAGCGGGGCCAGCACCTGGTAGTCGGCGCCCACCAGCGCCTGCAGTCCCTCCGCCGTGGTGGGCACGATGCCCGGCTCCACCGCCCGCACCGGCACCGGCGCCGGGGCCTGGTCGGCGCGCTCAAGCGCGCGCAGGAACGCCGGCAGGGTGGGGAAGCGCGCCTCGCGCACCGGCGAGAGCGCCTGCGCGAAGACCGCCTGCGCCCCGGGACCGAGCGGCAGCTGGGTGGCCGTCTCGGCGCCCACGCTGCCGGCGGGGAGGCCGCTGAGCGCCGCCACCAGCGTGCACGCCAGCTGCCACTGGTCCGACAGCGCGTCCGGCTGCCATCCAGCGGCCCACTCGGGTGCCCACGGGATGCTGCCCCGCTCCGGGGCCAGCCCGGCGGGGATCACCGCCCGCGGCAGCGCCCAGTGCCAGCCTAACAACCACACCCGGCCGCCCGGCGCCTGCCACAGGAGCTCGGGCCCGATGGCGCCGTGGCAGTCGCCCCGGTCGTGGAGCGAGGCCACGGTGCTGCCGAGCTGGCGCAGCACGTCGAGCGCGAGCACGGGCTGCAGGGCCCCGTCGCGCGCCAGCCGCGGGGCCAGCGCCTCGCCCGCGATCCAGCGGCGCAGGTAGCCGGGGCCGCGCACCACGTTGCGGCTCCGGGCCCAGAAGTGATACGCGGTGGGGGCGCTGACGGCGTTGCGATGCGCCAGCGCGCGGGCCTCCGCCGTGAGCCACTCGGCGTGGGCCGGGTCGGGGGCGGTCACCAGGGAGAGCGACCGGCCCAGCGCATCCACCACTTCCTGACTGTGCCGCCAGCGGTCGAGCCAGACGCCTTCATGCCCCCAGCCCCACTGGCTGGGCAGCTTCCAGTCCACGAGGTGGGCCGGAAGGCTGGCGGGATTGGGGGCGGAGGTTGCGCTCATGGGCCGGAAGTCGCTGTGAGGACTGCTCAAAGTATCGGGGGGCCGGGTCCAGACCCAAGCCCCGGCCGGCGGACCGGTTCCCTCCATCCCCGGGCTGGGAAGGGTGGTATCCCCCCAACGTCATACTCCGGGGCATGGAACTTGTTACTTGTGCCCCAGATCACCCTCGCCGAGGCCCCAAGTCTCGGCACCACCGTGCCATGCGCCTCTTGAGACCGGGACCCGCCATGCGGAATACCCTGCGTTTTGCAGTGCTCGCCGCCCTCTTCGTTTCCGCCGCCTGTGGGGGCGGGGACAGTTCCGGGCCCTCCGACCCGGTCCCGACCTCCCTTGCCATCTCCGGCGGCAACAACCAGACGGCGACGGTGGGGACGGCAGTGGGGGTGGCACCGGCGGTCCTGGTGAAGGACCAGCGCGGCAACGGCATCCCCGGCATCACGGTCACCTTCCAGGTGGCGAGCGGGGGCGGCGCTGTCACCGGTGGGCAGGCCACCACGGATCAGGGCGGCGTGGCCCGGGTGGGGAGCTGGGTCCTCGGGACCGCCACCGGCGCCAACACGCTGAGCGCCGCGGTCACCGGCCTCACGGCGGTCACCTTCACGGCCACGGCCACACCGGGCGCCCCGGCCGCCCTGGTCTTCGTCACCCCGCCGTCCGGGACCGCCAGCAGCGGCACCACCTTCGCCCAGCAGCCGGTCCTCCAGCTGAAGGACGTCTTCGGCAACAACGCCCCGACGGCCGGCGTGCAGGTCACCGCGGCGATCGCCACCGGCGGTGGCACGCTGCTCGGCACGGCGACGGTGGCCTCGAACGCCAGCGGCGTGGTGACCTTCGCCGGCCTCGGCCTCACCGGCGCCGTGGGCGCGCGGACGCTGAGCTTCACCGCCACCGGCCTGCCCGCGCTCACCTCGGGCGCCATCCAGCTGGGCGCGGGTGCGCCCGCCATGGTGGCGGCGGTGGGCAGCACCACCCTCACGGGCGTGGCAGGCGGCGCGGCGCAGGGCGGGGCCACGGTCCTCGTCAG
>JBGAOL010000354.1:0-4445 GCA_044221825.1 Gemmatimonadales bacterium | reverse complement strand
CGCCGCGGCGGTCGGGGCCTCCGGGCTCCTCCTCACCGACCTCCCCGCCGGGAACGATCCCGCCATCGAGGACGCGGTGCGGCAGAGCCCGCTCTCGCTGATTCGCCTGGTGGCGCCGACCACCACGGGCGCGCGCCTCGCCGAGGTGGCGGAGGGGGCGCAGGGCTTCCTGTACCTCGTCGCGCGGCTCGGCGTCACCGGCGCCAGCGCCACGCTGGCCGAGGGCCTCGAGGGCTACCTGGCCCGGGTGCGCGCGGCGAGCCCGCTGCCACGGGCCGTGGGCTTCGGCATCAGCACCCCGGCGCAGGCGCGCCAGGTGGCGCACATGGCCGAGGGCGTGGTGGTGGGGAGCGCGCTGGTGGATTGCCTGGCGACCGCGGGCCCCAAGGCGGCGGGGGTGTTCCTGGGCTCCCTCCGCGCCGCCCTCGACGCGGCCGACCGGGAGCGCCACGGGTGAGCAGCCCGCGCCGGCTCCTCGAGGGCTACGCCCGGGCACTCTCGTGGGGCGGTATTGCCCTTGGAGCCATGGCGCTGGCGCTCGACCAGCGCTGGCTGGCTCACCCCTGGGTGACGCTCGGCGTGCTCGGCTTCACCGTGGTGCTGCGCCGCGGGCAGATCCAGCTCTCCAAGTTCTCCTACCTCTCGCAGATCGGGGTCGTGGCCATCGTCGGGGCGCTGACCGTGGGCCCCGGCACCGTGGCCTTTGCGCTGGCGTTCGGCGTGTTCCTGGCGGATGCCTTCTGGCTCGGCAAGCTGCTCAGGGCCGCCTGGGTGAACGCCGGCCGCGAGGTGATCGGCTTCCTCGCGGCCTACGGCGGCTACGCCGCGGTCTCGGTGGCCACCGACCCCACCGGGTTCTCGCTCGACTTCCTGCCCGCCGGCCTCACGTTCGTCGGGCTCTACTTCTTCTTCACCCGGGCGCTGTTCTACTTCACGCTGCTGGTGCGGAACAAGCTGGAGCCGCACGAGCGCCTCATGATCCTGCGCTACGAGGTGCTGGCGTACATCCTCACCATCGTGGGCTCGGTGATGGCCGCGCTCGCCATCCGCGCGCTGCCGCCACAGGGGTGGCTCACCGTGCTCGCCGTCCTGGGCGTGCTCGGCCTCCTGACCACGCGGATCCTCGAGGAGGCCATCGCGGCGGAGGAGCTCAACAAGATCCACGCCCGCGAGCGGGTGATCACCAGCAACCTCTCGCTCGACGACGCCTTCACCCAGCTCGAGGCCATGGCCAACCGGGTCATCGACTGGAGCGACTTCCGCATCTACCGCGCCCGCGAGGGCCAGCCCCAGATGGTCTATCGCGGCGCCCTCGGCTGGCCCGACCGGGGCGACCCGCCGTTCGACGCGGCGGAACTGCGCGGCAAGGTGCTGGCCACCGGGGAGGCGGCCGTGGTCACCGACGCGCGGCACGACGCCCGGGTCCTCGCGCCCACGCCCGACGCGCTCAGCATGCTCATCCTGCCGCTCAAGCTCGGCAACGAGGTGATCGGCACCCTGGAGCTGGACCACCACAAGCCGCGCACCTACGGCAAGAAGGAGACGGCTGCCGCCGTGACCTTCGCCGGCCAGCTGGCCACCGCCATCCACATCGCCGACCTGCGCCGGCCGCTCGCCGAGACCGTGGACAAGGTGGCCGACCAGGTGCGCCTCCTGGCCGGCACCGCCGATCACCTGCGCGCCGCCGCCGGCAGCGTGGCGCAGACGGCGCTGGCCATCCGCGCCGGTGCCGCGGAACAGGAACAGCTGGTGGCGCAGGGCCGCGAGGCCACCCAGGGCCTGGCCGCGCAGGCGCGCGAGGTGGCGGCCGATGGCGCCGCGGCGGAGGCCGCCTCCAGCACGGCCGCCGCCACCGCGGCGAAGAACCGCGCCTCGATCCAGGACGCCATCCGCCGCCTGGTGGAGCTGCAGCAGTTCGTGGCCTCGAGCTCACGCCAGGTGGGGGAGCTCTACCAGGTTAGCAACCGGCTCATCGGCTTCATCGGCACTATCCGCGAGATTGCCGATCTCACCAACCTGATCGCCCTCAATGCGGCCATCGAGGCCGCGCGCGCGGGGCACCAGGGCCGCGGCTTCGCGGTGGTGGCGGAGGAGGTGCGGCAGCTCGCGGCGCAGAGCGCGCAGGCGTCGCGCGAGGCTGGGGGCCTCGTGGCCGCCATCCTGGGGCAGGTGGCGCAGATCTCGGAGGAGATGGACCGCGGCACCGCGACGGTGCGCGGCGTGGAGCAGCTCTCGAGCGACGCGGCCAGCGCGCTCGAGGGGATCGTCACCGGCACCCTCGACGCGGGGGAGCACGCGCGGCGCATCGCCGCCACCGCGGGGCGCCAGGAGCAGGCCGCGGCGCGGCTCCGCGAGCACGTGGACCAGATCGCCGGCGTCTCCGCCCGCACCCTCGAGGACGCCAACACCACCGCGCGCCGCGCCTCCGAGGCGGCGCGCAGCCACGCCGAGCTGGAGCGCGCCATCCGCGAGCTCGCCGCCGTGGCCGAGCACCTCGGCGTCATTGCCCGCCACTTTGCCCACGACCTATGAACCCGCGCGAACGCGTCTACATCGCCCTCGGCAGCAACCTCGGGGACCGGGAAGCGATCCTCGCCCGCGCCCGCGAGGCCCTGGCCAAGCTCCCGCTCACCACGCTGCTCGCCGCCTCCGCCATCGAGGAGACCGCGGCCGTGGGCGGGCCGGCGGGGCAGGGGCCGTACCTGAACCAGATGGTGGTGGCCGACACCACGCTCGACCCCGGCCGCTTCCTCAAGCTGCTCCACAAGATCGAGGACGACAACGGCCGCGTGCGCGCCGAGCGCTGGGGCCCGCGCACCCTCGACCTCGACATCGTGCGCTTCGGCACCCGCCGGCTGCGCGATCCCGACCTCAAGATTCCGCACCCCGAACTCCCCAACCGCGACTGGTGGCAGCGGGAGATCGAGGAACTCGACCGGCTCGCGCCCCAGAAGCGCGACGAGGACTGATGAGCACCGCCCCCCAGGCGCGCCCCGAGGGTGCGCCCGACGCCGCCCGCCCCCTCACCGTCCCCGACCTCCGCGCCGCCAAGGCCGAGGGCCGGAAGGTCACGGTGCTCACCTGCTACGACGCCCTCTTCGCCCGGCTGCTGGACGGCGCGGTGGACATCCTCCTCGTGGGCGACTCGGTGAACCAGGTGGTGGCCGGCCGCGACACCACGCTCGACGCCACGCTCGACCAGATGATCTACCACGCCGCCGCCGTGCGCCGCGGCACGGCGCGGTCGCTGGTGTTCGTGGACCTGCCGTTCCTCACCTACCAGGTGTCGGTCGAGGACGCCATCCGGAACGCGGGCCGCGTGCTGCAGCAGAGCGGGGCCCACGGCGTGAAGCTCGAGGGGGGCGAACACCTGGCGGAGACGGTGCGGGCGCTGGTCCGCGTCGGCATCCCCGTCATGGGCCACCTCGGCCTCACGCCGCAGTCCGTCAACCTCCTCGGCGGCTACCGGGTGCAGGGGCGGGAGCGGAGCGCGGCCGATCGCCTGAGGAGTGATGCCCGGTACCTCGAAGAGGCCGGCGCCTGCTCGCTGGTGCTCGAGCTGGTGCCCGCCGCGCTCGCCACCGAGGTGAGCCGGGGCCTGGCCATCCCCACCATCGGCATCGGCGCCGGGCCGGGGTGCGACGGCCAGGTGCTGGTGCTGCACGACATGCTGGGGCTCAACGAGGGCTTCCGTCCCCGCTTCCTCAAGACCTACGCCGACCTCGCGGCCACCGTCCGTCAGGCGGCGCGCGCCTTCGCGGGCGAGGTGCAGTCGGGCGCCTATCCCTCGAAGGACCACAGCTTCGAATGAGCAGTCCCGCGACGTCCACCGGGCTGCCGGTGATCTCCGAGATCCCGGCGCTCCGTGCCTGGCGCGACGCCGAGCGGGTGGCGGGCCGCCGGGTGGCGCTGGTGCCCACCATGGGCGCGCTCCACGAGGGGCACCTGGCGCTGGTCGATGAGGCGCGGCGGCGGGCGCAGCGGGTGGTGATGAGCATCTTCGTGAACCCGCTCCAGTTCGGGCCCAGCGAGGACTTCCAGCGCTACCCCCGTCCCCTCGAGCGCGACCGGGCGCTCGCGGCCGCGCGCGGCGTGGACCTCCTCTTCACCCCCACGGTGGAGGTGATGTACCCGCCCGGCTCCGAGACCCGCGTGCTGCCCGGCGAGACCGCCAGCCGCTGGGAAGGCGACGTGCGGCCCGGCCACTTTGCCGGCGTCCTGACCGTGGTGCTCAAGCTGTTCCACCTGGTGGAACCCGACGTGGCCGTCTTCGGGCAGAAGGACATCCAGCAGGCCACGCTGATTCGCAGGATGGCACGGGACCTGGACCTGCGGGTGGACCTGGTGTTGTCGCCGACCGTGCGTGAATCCGATGGGGTGGCGTTGAGCAGCCGCAACGCCTACCTGACCCCGGACCAGCGGGTGGAGGCCCGGGTCCTCAACCG
>JBGAOL010000353.1:0-4465 GCA_044221825.1 Gemmatimonadales bacterium | reverse complement strand
GACTGGGTGGCGATGAACGACGCCTACTGGCAGGCCTCCATGTCCAGCGAGGGCGGCCGCCTGCCGATCCCGCTGCTCTACGGCGTGGACGCGGTGCATGGGCACGCCAACGTCCTCGGGGCCACGGTGTTCCCGCACAACATCGGCCTCGGGGCCACCGGGGACCCGGCGCTGCTCGAGCGCATCGCGCGCGCCACGGCGCGGGAGATCCTGGCCACCGGCGTGGACTGGACCTTTGCCCCGACGCTGGCCGTGGCGCAGGACCCGCGCTGGGGCCGCACCTACGAGAGCTACTCCGACGATCCCGCGCTGGTGGCGCGCCTCGGCGCGGCCTTCGTGCGCGGCCTGCAGGCCGAACTGGGCCCCGACGGCGTGGTGGCGTGCGCCAAGCACTTCCTCGGCGACGGCGGCACCACCGACGGCGTGGACCAGGGCAACACGGTGGCGTCCGAGGAGGAGCTGCTCGCCACGCACCTCACGCCGTACCACCCGGCCCTCGAGGCCGGCGTGCTCACGGTGATGGCCTCGTTCAACAGCTGGAACGGACGGAAGTGCCACGGTCACCGCTGGCTGCTCACCGACCTGCTCAAGCAGCGCCTCGGCTTCGACGGCTTCGTGGTCTCCGACTGGGACGGCGCCGACTACCTCTCCGACGACTACGCCGAGGCCATCGCCATGGCCGCCAACGCCGGCGTGGACATGTTCATGGTGTCGGTGGAGTGGCGGAAGTGCATCGAGACGCTGCGTGCGCTGGTGGACAACGGCACCATCCCGCTGGCGCGGGTGGACGACGCGGTGCGCCGCATCCTCAGCGTCAAGCTGCGCTACGGCCTCTTCGAGCGGCCGCGGCCGGCGGAGCGCCCGTGGGCTCGGCGTCCCGCGGCACTCGGCGCCGACGAGCACCGCGCCATTGCGCGCGAGGCGGTGCGGAAGTCGCTGGTGCTGCTCAAGCATGCGCCGCGGGTGCTGCCGCTCAGCCCCAGCGCCAGGATCCTCGTGGCCGGCCGGAACGCCGACAACCGCGGCCACCAGTGCGGCGGGTTCACCATCGAGTGGCAGGGCGTCTCCGGCAACGGGCGGATCGAGGGCGGCACCTCCATCTGGGAGGGGATCAAGAGCGTGGCCCCGAACGCCGAGCTGGTGCCGGATGGCGCCGGCGCCAACCCGGCCCGCCATGACGTGGCCGTGGTGGTGATCGGCGAGCGCCCCTACGCCGAGGGCATGGGCGACATCCGCTCGGTGCCCGCACCCGGCGCCGGCTCCGGTCCCGCGGGCCGCACGGCCAAGCTCGCACCGTACGGCCAGTCGCTGGCCCTGGCCGACCTGCACCCGGAAGACCTGGCCACCCTGCGCCGCATCTCGGCCACCACGGTGCCGATCGTGGCGGTGCTGCTCTCCGGGCGGCCGCTGCTGGTGGAGCCGGAACTGGCCACTTCCGCGGCATTCATCGCGGCGTGGCTCCCCGGCTCCGAGGGCGCCGGCGTGAGCGACGTGCTTTTCGGCCAGGCGGACTTCAGCGGGCGGCTCTCGTTCCGGTGGCCCGGCGCCACCGGCACCCTTTTCCCGCGCGGCCACGGACTCACCCTCCGCTGAGGACCCGGATGTTACGCGCCCCCCGGCCGCGCATGCGGCCGGGGGGCGCGTCG
Source organism: Gemmatimonadales bacterium (assembly GCA_044221825.1). Lineage (GTDB taxonomy): Bacteria > Gemmatimonadota > Gemmatimonadetes > Gemmatimonadales > GWC2-71-9 > JADJOM01. Next base: position 2,819 of record JBGAOL010000353.1, on the reverse strand, counting down.
TGTTCGGGAGGATCAGGCTGCCGCGGTGGCGGGGCGGCCGCGACGCGCCTCGAGCTCGCGCCGGACCTCGTGCGCGCGGGCTTCCGTCACGGGGTAGCCGGCCAGCATCCAGATGGCCACCAGCGAGGCGAGCGCGGGGATGCCGGCATCGAGGAGGCGGAGGCGCGTGATGGTCTCCGCGGCCTGGGCGCCGCCGCGGGCCACGTCGAAGCCGGTGGCCTCGAGCAGCACGCCGCCGCCGGCCAGCGCCGCGGCCATGCCGAGCTTCACCACCCACCAGTAGATGGCCCCGAACATCCCCTCGCGCCGCTGGCTCGTGGCCAGCTCGTCCACGTCCACCACATCGGCGATCATGGCGCCCATCAGCGTGAACAGCCCGCCGAGCCCGAAGGCCATGAGCGGCACGGGGACGAGCACCAGCAGCGGGTGGCGCGGGTCGTAGCAGAACCACTTGAGCACGTAGCCCACCACGGAGAGGCCCGTGGAGACGAAGAACGCCCGCCGCTTCCCGATTCGCGTCCCGAGCCCGGTGACGATGAAGATCACCACGAACGTGCTCACCGCGCCGAGGGTGCCGGCGTAGCCCGCGTACTTGGCGCCGAGCTCCTGGTCACCGCCGCAGACGTAGTAGATGATCACGTAGAGCTGGAACGACGAGATCATGATGAAGCCGTTGAACACCAGGAACGTGGCCCCGCACAGGCGCAGGAACGGCCGCATCCGGAGGCAGGTGCCGAAGCCCTTGAGGAAGGTCACGGTGTTGCGCCGCAGCGCGTCGAGCGCCGACCCCTCGGCCCCGCCACCGGCCGGTGCCGCCTCACGGTGCTCGAAGCGCTCCCGCAGCACCAGCGCGGGGATGATGCCGATCACCAGGGCGCCGACCCCGATGGCGATGGCCAGGCCGCGCGCGCCCGCCACCGGGTCGGGGAACCACGGCTTGTGGTTCATCACCCACACGAACCACGGCGACACCACGTAGGCCAGCTGCCCGATGAAGTTCTGCACGCCCATCAGGCGGGTGCGCTCGTGGTAGTCGGGCGTCAGCTCGTAGCCCAGCGCCACCCAGGGGGCGGCGAAGATGGTGTAGGCCACGTAGAACAGGATGGAGAAGCCGAGGAACCACCAGGCGTAGAACGCCTCGCTTCGGCCCGCGGGGAGCTGCCAGAGGATCACGTAGGTGATCCCGGAGAGGATGGCACCGGCAAAGATGTACGGCCGGCGCCGGCCCCAGCGCGAGCGGGTGTGGTCGGTGATGTAGCCCATCACCGGGTCGATCAGCGCGTCCGAGAGCCGCGGCACCGAGGCCAGCACGCCGACCAGCGCCGGGTTCATGCCGAGGCCCAGGTTGAGGATGACGATCATCCCGCCGATGGCCGCGGCCAGCAGGTTGTTCACGAACGCGCCGAGCCCGTACGCCACCTTGTGCGCAAAGGGGATGCGGTCCTCCGGCGCCGTGGCCTGGTGGGCCGCCGCCTCGGCGCCCGGCGGGATGCGCGCGTGCCACGCCGCCAGGGCCAGCTGCCACCAGGCGCGGAGCCGGGTGCCCACGCTCACGGCTTGTACCGGTAGACGCGCACGTAGTCCACGGTCATGACCTGCGGGAAGGTGGTGGAGCCGTCGGGCGCGCCGGCCGGGCCGCCGCCCACCGCGAGGTTGAGGATCAGGAAGAAGGGCTTGTCGAACACCCAGCGGCCCGGCGGATAGCTCCGCTTGATGCTCTGGTAGAGCGAATCGTCCACGAACCAGTTGATCCGGTCGGGCGACCACTCCACGGCGAAGACGTGGAAGGCGGAGTCGAAGCGCGCCCCGTTCGGCAGGTCGTAGCGGCGGTAGAGGGAGTTGCCGGCGGAGTAGTTGGGCCCGTGCAGCGCCCCCTGGATGGAGCCCGGCTCGCGGCCGAAGTGCTCCATGATGTCGATCTCGCCGCTGGCCGGCCACCCGACCGTGGGGAAGTCGGCGCCGAGCATCCAGAAGGCGGGCCAGATGCCGCGGCTCACCGGCAGCTTGATGCGGGCCTCGAATCGGCCGTAGCGCTGCTCCCGGAGCGCGCGCGTCGTGAGGCGCGCCGAGGTGTAGGGCTGGCCCTGGTAGCCCTCCTGGCGGGCCGTGATGAGCAGGTTGCCCTGGCCGTCGAGGGAGGCATTCTCGGGGCGGTCGGTGTCGTACTCGAGCTGGGCGTTGCCCCAGTCGGTGCCGAGGTCGAAGCCCCAGTTCTGCGCGGAGGGCAGGGTGCCCGCCGCCCCGTCGAACTCGTCCGCCCAGGCGAGCTCGAGGTCGCCGAGGGGCTCGGGGCCGGAGAGGCAGCCGGCCAGGCCGGCAAGGAGGCAGGTGAGGCCGAGTGCGGCACGGCGCATGGGGCCCTCGAAGGAGTGGGGTTAGCGGCGCCCTCCCGTCGGGAACATGGCGGGAGCGGTGAGCGCCGCGTCGAGTATCAGGGTCGCGGCACCGATGGCGATGCCCTGCGGCCCGAGCTGGCTGGTGACGATCTCCGAGGTGGCGAGCGCCTCGACGAAGGTCCGCTGGCGCACCGTCTCGCGGAGCGGCATCACCAGCCGGTCCCCGAGCCGGGTCAGGCCCCCGCCCAGGATCACGGCGGCGGGGTTGGTCAGGTTGAGCAGGCCCGCGATGGCCACGCCGAGATGCTCGGCGGCCGCGGCCACCACGGCGAGCGCCAGCGGATCCCCAGCCAGCGCCGCGTCCTCGATCCGGGCAATGGTGAGCGTGCCCGTGGCCAGCACGCTCGCCGGATACGTGGCCCGCAGGCGCGTGGCGTGGGCCAGGAGCGCCGCGGTGCCCACGAACGTCACCAGGCACCCGCG
>JBGAOL010000352.1:0-4468 GCA_044221825.1 Gemmatimonadales bacterium | reverse complement strand
CCTCGGCCAGAAGGCTCGCGGAGCCGACGAGGTCGGCTCCGTCATATGCGACGATCGTGGTCGGCAGGTGACGACGCCGGGTGTGGCTGCGGAGTTCGGCAAGCGCCTCGGCTTCGGACCATCCGGGGATGATGGGCGCCCATTCCTGCCAGTGCCACCGGGCGAGGACGCTGGCCGCGTCCGGGTGGTCGCAGAGGTAGCCGAGGGTGAGAGTCACGGCTCGAGGCGCGTGAACTCGCCCTGGGCCACCGGAACCACGTCGCCCTCGACCGTCACCCGGAGCTGATCCCCTTCGGGGACCACCATGACGCGCAGCTCGCTGGGCCGCCCGCCGCGGGCACCCTGCTGGATGGCGATGACCGCGTTCGCCGGCCGGAGGCCGTGGCGCACGAGATAGGCGCCCGTGGGGCCCGCCGCGCTGCCGGTGGCCACGTCCTCGACGAGACCCTGGTTGTCCCAGGTGCGGCCTTCGGGCACCGCGGGATCCACCAGGTAGACGAACTTGGCGCCGACGGACGCGAGCATCGCCTCGTAGCCCGCCACGCGGATGCGCGCCTCACCGAAGTGGCGGCGCAGCGGCACGATCAGGTACGGCAGGCCGGTGGTGACCATCTGCAGTGGCAGCGTGGTGTGCGCGTCCCCAGGCTCGAGTCCGAGGCCGGCCAGGAAGGGTACCGCCTGCGCCGCGGTGAGCGGCGACCCGAACTGCGCCACGCCCTGGTTCATGCGCGCGCGGAAGCCGTGCGGCGCGCGCCAGCTCTCCACCAGCACGCCCCGCTCGCCAAGGCCGAAGGTCCACACCACGTGCTCGGCCTCGGGCAGCGCCTCCTGGTGGGCCACGGCGGCCGCCCCGAGGACGGGGTGACCGGCGAAGGGCAGCTCCTCGTCCACGGTGAAAATCCGCGCCCGCACCCAGCGCGAGGGGCCGTCGATCTCGAGGAAGATGGCCTCGAACTGGTTGAGCTCGCGCGCCAGCTGCTGCATCAGGGGCCCGGGGAGTCCACGGGCGTCGGGAAAGACGGCGAGCCCGTTCCCGGCAAAGGGGCGGGCGGCGAAGACATCGACGTGGCGATAGGGCAGCGGCAGGCGATACGGCGTCGGCATCACTCGGTGCGGGCGGGTGGGTCGAGGAGAGTGCGGACGGTACGGGTGGCGCGGGCCGTGGCGCCGTAGCGGGCGCCGTGCACCTGCTGCAGCGCCGGCGCGTGCGCCTCACGATAGACCCGCAACTGCTCCGCCGAGCGCGCGCGATACTCGATGACGAAGACCACGGCGCCCTCGGGCGCGGGCGGATCGTCGCGGCGGGCGATCTCCGCGCCGGTGAAGCACCCCGTGGCCAGGACATCCGGAATGTGCACCGCGCCCATCCATTCCTGCCAGTCGCGGGCCACCGCGGCGTCCACCTCCACGGTGACGGCGTAGATCACCACCCCCGCGGGTTGCTGTGTCAGGGCCGCGAGCGCGGCCAGTGCCGCTTCGGCGTTTGCGTCGGGGACGAAGAGGTGGTCGTGGTACGCGGCGGCCACCACGTTGCACGGGATCCCCGCCTCGGCGAGCACCGCCGCCACCCGGGCCATCATCCCCACGGCCGCAAAGTCCGAGTGCACGGTGAGGACGATGCGGCGACAGGGGAAGTCGAGCGGGAGCCCGAGGCGCTCGGCGTCCGCCCGGGGGACCACCAGGGTGAGCGTCTCGTCCTCGCGGACGGCCACGAGGGGGGCGAGGCCGGCAGGAAGGGAGCCGTCGGGCGCGCGGGTGAAGGCGTAGGGCACCGGGTCGAGCGCCGGCGCGAGCGCGGCGAGCAGGGCCCGGAGGTCCCGCTCGCCGCGAAGGAGGGCCCGGAGGTCCCGCTCGCCGCGAAGGGCGGCGCCGTCGCTCACGCCGCCTGGCGGCCGGCCAGCATCTTGCCCACCACGCCGCCGATCACGCCGGCCACGCCCGCCGCCCCGGTGCCGATGCCGATGGTCTGGAGCGGGACGTCACCGAGGAGATTGGAGATCACGGTGCCGATGAGCCCGCCGGTGAGGCCGGCCGCGCCGCCCTGCACGGGGGCGCCACCGGTGCCCTGGCCCTTGCCCCAGAGACCGGCGAGCAGCCCCGCGACGCCGCCGAAGGCCGTGCCGAGGATGGGGAAGAGCTGCGCCACCTGGGGGCTGAAATGGCCCGCCACCACCATGAGCACCTGCAGCACCGTTCCGGCCAGCGCGGCCTTGGTGAGGGCACCGTTCTGCATCGAGACCTCGGGGTTGGGGGAGGACAGGCCAGCTCAGCGCGCGGGCGGGAGTTCGGTGCGCGCGGCGGGAACCCCGCGCACGAAGCCAATGAAATCGGTGGCCGGCGGCGTGGCGCCACCGGCGCGCAGCAGCCCCGCCACCTGGCCGCGGTGGTAGGCGCCGTGGAGGAAGAGGTGCAGGAGGATGTCCTCGATGCGGGTGTGCTGCTCCACGTCGTCGCTGGTGCGGTAGGTGACGAGCCGGTCGAGGTCGGCAGGGGCCAATTGCCAAAGGAAGGCGCGGAGGCCCTCCGCGACCTGCGCCGCCACCTCGGTGGCCTCGCCCGGGGTGAAGGTGGGCCAGACCGCGTGCACCGGGGCCTCCTGGCGGAGCCGCGTGAGCCAGCGGGACTCGGCGCCGAGGATGTGGTCGTACACCTGGCGCGCGCGCGAGCCCATCGGCTCGGCGGCGAGGGCGGCGTGCACCTCGGCGTCGGCCCAGAGCATGTGGTTGAGGAGGCGCGCCAGGCTGCGCACGTGGGGCGGGGTCCAGGTGCGGCCGGCGTCGTGATCGGCCCGGGTGATGGCGAAGCGGAGCACACCGGGCTCGGTGCCGGCGCCCACCAGGTGGAAGCCGTTCTTCTCCAGCACGCCGATGGACGGCAGCAGCACCGGGTAGGTGTGGGCGATGATACGCTCCACCGCCGGCACGTCGAACGCCCGTTCCATGAGCGCGGCCACCGCCTCACTGGCCACGCCGGCGCGCCGGTGCTCCGGCACCACCGAGTAGCCGAGCTCCACGGTGCCCTCCGCGTCCGGCACGCCCGTGAAGCCGGCGGTGCCGACCACGACGGTGTGCTCGGTGCCGAGGTCCTCGCGGACGATGTAGTGATAGAGCCACTCGCCGGGGACGCCGGTGCCGAGCTGGTCGAGGGTCCAGCGGATGGCCTGGTGATCCATGTGCTCCGGCGGCCAGCCGGCCGGGACGGCGGTGCCGAGCGCCTCGCCGAGGGTGGCGGGGCCGGCCAGGTCGGCGCGGGCGAGCGCCGGGGTCACCGGGAAGAGGCGCAGGCGGGCGGTGCGGAGCATCAGGGGAGGCCGCAGGCCACGCGGGCATACTCGAAGGTGATGGCGCGCTGCCGCTCGCGCACGGTGCCGCTCACCACGGCCACGAGGGAGTCGGGGCCGCGGCGCTCGTAGCGGATCACCTGCGGGAAGTCGTGCTGCGGGTTCTCGAAGCGGAGCAGGGTGTCGCTCACCAGCGTGGCGGTGAAGGTGGCGCGCAGCTGGTTGGAGGGCGTGGCCTCGAGGACCAGGCCCGCGCCCAGGCGGCGCAGCACCAGCTGCTCCCAGGCGATCATGGTGTCCTGCCGCAGCGTCCGGCCGGTGGCCACCATGGCACCGCCCTGGGGGGCGAGCCACATCTCCTCCACGACGAGCGCGGCGCTGGCCTGGCGCCAGCAGCCGGTAAGCCAGCCGGGCAGCCCCGGGTCCGCCGCCTGCTGGGCGGGGAGCGGGGTCAGCGGGAGGGACAGGAGTGCGGCGGCCAGGAGGCCGCCGCGAAGGAGAGGAGCCTGCACGTCGCCTGGGTCAGCGGTTGTCGTAGATGAACCCGTTCAGCTGGGTGATGGTCGTGGCCTGCTCCTGCAGCTGCCAGGCCAGCAGGTCGCCGATGGTGACGATGCCGGCCAGGTGCCCGCCCGACAGCACGGGCAGGTGCCGGATGCGGCGCACCGTCATGAGCTCGGCGCACTCCTCCGCCGTGGTCTGGTCCGCGGTGGTGACCACCGACGCGGTCATCACCTCCGCCAGCCGGGTGGCCTTGGGGTCGCGCGCCTCGGCCACCACGCGGCGCAGTACGTCGCGCTCGGTGAAGATGCCGCGCATCTCGCCCTGCTCGGTCACCACCACGGCGCCGATGCCGTGGCCGTTCATGATGCGCGCGGCCTCGAGCACCGTCTGTCCCGCTTCCGCCGTTACCACCGCACTCCCCTTCCTGGCCAGGATCTCCCGCACCGTCGCCATGCCCTGCCTCCTTGGGGGGACAGGGCCAACGTATGGGCCGGGACCAGATCCCGCCAGACGGCCCGGAACTCAGACCGGGGAGCTGACGGGCCGGGTCAGCACCAGGTCCCGCTGGATGTCCTCCCCGAGCGCGAAGGGCACGTCGCCCACCGTGACGAAGCCCTGCTTCCGGTAGAAGGCCTGGGCCCAGGGGGCGTGCTCCCAGGTGGTGAGCCAGAGCCGGGAGGCCCC
>JBGAOL010000351.1:0-4485 GCA_044221825.1 Gemmatimonadales bacterium | reverse complement strand
GGCGCGTGGCGGAGCGCTCGGCGGTCCTGCTCAAGAACGACCGCGCCCTCCTGCCGCTCACCCCCACGCGACTCCGCCGTGTGGCCCTCATCGGGGCCGATGCGGCGGAGGGGCGGCTCGGGGGCTACTCGGGGCCAGGACGCCACGTCGTCACCGCCCTCGAGGCCCTGCATGCGCGGCTCGGCCCGGCGCGGGTGACGTTCGCACGCGGCCCCGGCCGGAGCCGCGCGCGGGACACGACCATCTCATCCGCCCACCTCCGCACCCCGGGCGGCGCGCCGGGCCTTGGCGCCACCTACTTCAGCGGCCCCGACCTCGACGGAGCCGCGGTGGCGCAGCGCACCGAGGCCGCCATCGACTTCCATTGGACCTTCCTGCCACCTGTCGAGGGTGTCGCGCCCGACTGGTTCTCAGCGCGGTGGGAGGGCACGGTGGTGCCCGATCGGACGGGCGGGCTCGAGGTGAGCGTGGAGGGCACCGACGGCTTCCGGCTCTGGCTCGGGGGCGCGCTGGTCATCGATGACTGGGAGGGGCAGGGCCAGCGGCGCCGCTCGGTGCCGTTGGCGGCTGTGAACGGGCGGGGAGTAGCGCTCCGCCTCGAGGCGCGCCAGCCCGCGGCGAACGGCCGTCTCCGCCTGGCCTGGAACGCGGGTGTCGTGGATTCGTCGGAGCAGGAGATTCATCGCGCGGTGCTCGCGGCCCGGGGCGCCGACGTGGCGATCGTGATGGCCGGCCTGGAGGAGGGCGAGTTCCGTGACCGCGCGTCACTGGCCCTGCCGGGCCGGCAGGAGGAGCTGATCCGCCGCGTGGCCGACACGGGAACGCCCGTGGTGGTGGTGCTCGTGGGCGGCAGCGCGGTGACGATGCCGTGGCTCGACCGCGTGCGCGCCGTCCTCGACGTCTGGTACCCGGGCGAAGCCGGTGGCGAGGCGCTCGCCGCCCTGCTCCTCGGCGAGGTGAGCCCCGCGGGTCGCCTCCCCATCACCTTCCCGGTGGCGGAGGGGCAGCTCCCGCTCACCTATCGCCATGCGCCGACGGGCCGTGGGGACGACTACACCGACCTCACCGGCCTCCCGCTCTTCCCGTTCGGCTTCGGGCTGAGCTACACCCGCTTTGCGTACGGCGACCTGCGCCTCACCGGCGAGGCGGCGCAGGGCGTCCGCGTGAGGTGCACCATCCGCAACACCGGCTCCCGCGCCGGCGACGAGGTGGTGCAGGTGTACCTCCGCGATCCCGTGGCCTCGGTGGCGCGGCCGGTGCTGGCGCTGGCGGCGTTCACGCGCGTGACGCTGGCGCCCGGGGAGGCGCGGGACGTGGAGCTGCTGCTGCCGCGCGCCGTGTTCGAGGTGCCGGGGCCGGACCTGGCGCCGGTGCTCGAACCCGGCGCCGTCACCGTGCTCGTCGGGGCCTCATCCCGCGACCTTCGCCTCCGCGGCGAGGTCATGGTTCGCTGAGCTGCCCCCTTCCGGGACCGGCGGCCGGCCGGTACGATACGCCGACCTCCACCCCATGAGCCCTCACGTGCGCCTGCTTCCGTTCGCGTTGCTCGTCCTGCCGGCAGTCCCGCTCGCGGCACAGTCGGATGCCGAGCTCCGCGCCGCCGTCGATCGCGTGGCGCCTCGCATGATCGAGCTCCGGCACGACATCCACCAGCACCCCGAGCTCGGCAACCGTGAGACCCGCACTGCTGGCCTTATCGCCGACGAGCTCCGCCGCCTGGGCCTCGAGGTGCGCACCGGCGTCGCCACCACCGGCGTCATCGGGATCCTCCGCGGCGGGAAGCCAGGGCCGGTGATCGCGCTCCGCGCCGACATGGACGGGCTCCCCATCACCGAGCGGAACGACCTGCCGTTCAAGTCCACGCTCACCACCACCTACCTGGGCCGGGAGACCGGCGTGATGCACGCCTGCGGCCACGACACCCACGTGGCCGCCCAGCTCGGCGTGGCCAACGTGCTCGCCGGCATGCGCCAGCAGCTCAAGGGCACGGTGGTGTTCATCTTCCAGCCCGCCGAGGAAGGCCTGCCGCCCGGTGAGGTGGGTGGCGGCAAGCAGATGGTGGCCGAGGGCGCGCTCGACAACCCGCGCCCCGAGATGATCTTCGCCTTCCACGCCAACGGCGATCCCCCCGACGCCGAAGGCGACCGCGAGCGCCTCGGCCGCGTGAGCTACAGCGTGGGGCCCACCATGGCCGCGGCCACCAAGTTCATCGCCCGCATCCATGGGCGGCCGGCGCACGGGTCCACCCCGCACCTGAGCGTGGACGCCGTGGTCACCGCGTCGGAGGTGGTGCTGGCGCTCCAGACCATCCGCTCACGCAATCTCTCGCCCTTCTCCGACAACGTGCTCACCGTGGGCGTGCTGCAGGCCGGGGACCGCAACAACATCGTGGCCGGCGAGGCCTACCTCGAGGGCACCATCCGCACCTTCGAGCTGGCCACGCTCGAGACCATCGAGCGCCGCATGCGCGAGATCTTCGACGGCATCACCAGGTCGGCCGGCGCCACCTTCGAGCTCGAGTTCGACCGCTCCCACCCGCTCACTGCCAATGACACGGCGCTCACCCGCCGCTTCGTCCCTTCGCTGCAGCGCGCGGCGGGCGCCGCCAATGTCGTGGAGGTCCCGCCGCGCACCGGGGCGGAGGACTTCTCCTACTTCGCGCAGCAGGTGCCCGGCCTCTACGTGTTCATCGGTGGCGTGCCGGACGGCATGGCCTCGACGGGTCACCACACCCCCGGCTTCTACGTGGACGACCAGGTGGTGCCCAACGCCATCCGCGTCATGGCCACCCTGGCCGTCGATGCGCTCAACGGGGGGCCGCCGCGGGCGCGGTAGCGTTTCCGGCCCCCACGGGGCCCATGTGCGATGATGCCGGCAGGAAGCGTCGGGGGACCATATCTCCCGACGCTTCCTCTTTTTCCAGGAGTCGAGCATGGCCACCAAGTCCCCGTCGCGCGGGTCGGCCCGCGCCAAGTCCCCGAAGGCCGATACCCCGGCCAAGCCCGCGGCCCGCGGCGACGCGGACGCCAAGCGCACGGCCCAGCGCTATCAGGCCCTGCAGAAGGCCGCCAAGCCCAGCCTCAAGAATGCCGGCGGGAAGCAGCGGCAGGGCGCCGTGCAGCCGGCCGGCATCCGCTATCCCGAACCGCCCCAGAAGGCGCAGCAACTCGTGAAGCCCGGCATCGAGGCCGAGCTGGACCCGAAGCCGCGGTTCAGCGGCGAGCGCTACCGGCCGGCCGGCAAGCTCGAGGGCAAGGTGGCCCTCATCACCGGCGGCGACTCGGGCATCGGCCGCTCGGTGGCGGTGCTCTTCGCGCGTGAAGGCGCCGACGTGGCCATCGTGTACCTGAGCGAGGACGTGGACGCCGAGGAGACCCGGCGTGCCGTCGAGGACGCCGGGCGCCAGTGTCTGCTCATCCCCGGCGACGTCGGCAATTCAGCCTTCTGCCAGGACGCCGTGGCCCGGGTGGTGGAGGAGTTCGGCCAGCTCGACATCCTGGTGAACAACGCCGCCTTCCAGCAGCACCTCCCCTCCCTCGAGGAACTGACCGACGAGCAGCTGGAGCAGACCTTCCGCACCAACATCTTCGGGTACATGTACATGGCGCGCGCGGCGCTGGCGCACCTGCCGGAGGGCGGCGTGATCCTGAACACCGGCTCCATCACCGGCATCCAGGGCAGCAAGGAGCTCCTCGACTATGCGGCCACCAAGGGCGCCATCCACGCCTTCACCAAGTCGCTGGCCCAGAACCTGGTGGAGCGGCGCATCCGGGTGAACTGCGTGGCGCCGGGCCCGGTGTGGACGCCGCTCAATCCCGCCGACCAGCTGGCGGAGAAGGTGGCCCAGTTCGGCCGCGACGTGCCGATGAAGCGGCCCGCCCAGCCCGAGGAGCTGGCACCGGCCTACGTCTTCCTGGCTTCCGATGGCGATGCGAGCTACATCACCGGCGAGGTCCTGCCCGTCCTTGGTGGGGAGACCATCGGCGCCTGACCGGGCCGTGCCCGTGTACGAAAAGCCCTCCAGTTCCGACTCCTAGGTGTCGGCCGCCTGTGGTCGTCCCGGGGCGAAGGGGCTGCCCCGGGGCGGCAGGGGTGGCGGCGCTGGCGCCGGGACCTGCCCGGCAGGCAATCCACCGCATGCTGCCAAGGAGGGAGTCATGGTTCGCCGCATCCTCGCCGTTGCTGCCGCGTTGCTCGTGTTCTCGGTCGTACCGCACGCGCTCGGGGCCCAGGCGGCCGCCCCCGGCCTCCGGCCCGGTGTCGAGGCGTACGCGGCAACGGCGCACCTGGCGCCCGCGCCGCTCGCGGCAGTCAGCGCCACGCAGGTGGTGGCGCAGTCGCGCCCCAACCAGCGGCGGACCGGGGTGATCCTGATGATCGTGGGCGCCGCCGGCATCGTCACCGGCATCGCGGTGGACGAGCCGATCGTCACGGTGGCGGGCGCGGGGGTGGCGGGATTCGGCCTCTACATGTGGCTCAACAGCG
>JBGAOL010000350.1:0-4491 GCA_044221825.1 Gemmatimonadales bacterium | reverse complement strand
GGAAGCCGAGCCCCGACGCGCCCGAGGTGCAGCTCCGCATCGGCGTCCGCGCGCGCGAGAAGGCGCCGGTGGAGCGCTTCACGCGCGAGATCGCGCCCCTGGTGCTCACCGGCCCGCCGAGTGTCACCGGCTTTGCCGGGGGGCGGCCGGAGGTGCAGGAAGTGGTGGCCTACTGGCCCGCGCTCATCGACCGGCGCGAGATCGAACCCTTCGTAAAGGTGGAGGTGCTCGATGCCTAAGGCCGCCCGGAAGCCCGCCCGCACGGCTCCCGCCACGCGCATGGTCCCCCTCGTCGCGCTGGCCCACGCCCGCTCCGGCGACAAGGGCGACACGGCCAACGTGGGCCTCATTGCCCTCGAGCCGGCGTACTACCCGGTGCTCGTCAAGGAGGTCACCCAGGCCCGCGTGGCGCGTCATTTCAAGGGCATGGTCAAGGGGGTGGAACGCTTCGAGCTCCCCAACCTGAACGCGCTCAACTTCCTGCTGCACGGCGCGCTCGACGGCGGCGGCACCATTTCCCTCAAGACCGATGCGCAGGGCAAGGTCTACTCCACCGCGCTCCTCCGCATGGAGATCCCCGTGCCGCTCACGCTCGCGCGGAAGGTGAAGGCGTGAGCCTCTCCGTGGCGCTCACCGGCGGGGTGCTCTCCCTCATCCTGGACCGGCCGGAGAAGCGGAACGCCCTCGACCAGGCCACCATCTCGGCCCTCCTCGGCGAGCTCGAGCACGCCGAGCTCGACGCCGACGTGCGCGTGGTGGTGGTCCGCGGGGCGGGGAGGGATTTCTGCGCCGGCGCCGACCTCGAGGAGCTGCTCGCCTCCGCGACGCTCTCGCCCGCCGAGAACGAGGCGTCGGCGCTCCGGCTGGGCGAGGTCTTCCTGCGGATGCGCGCGCTGCCCAAGCCCGTGGTGGCCATCGTGCACGGCCGGGCACTGGCCGGCGGGGCCGGTCTCGCCACCGCCTGCGACCTGGTCCTCGCCGCCGAGTCGAGCCAGTTCGGCTATCCCGAGATCCAGCGCGGCTTCGTGCCGGCCATGGTGATGACCATGCTTCGCCGCCTCACCGGCGAGCGGCGGGCGTTCGACCTGGTGGCCACCGGCCGCCTCGTCCCCGCGCGCGAGGCGCTGCAGCTGGGCCTCATCAGCCGCATGGTGCCCGACGCCGAGCTCGAGGCCGCCGCCTCCGCGCTGCTGGGCCAGCTTGCCGCCACGAGCGCCAACGCCCTCGCGCTCACCAAGCGCCTGCTCTACGACCTCGACGCCCGCAACTTCGCCGACGGCATTGCCCAGGGCGCCCGCGTCAACGCGCTGGCCCGCGCCCATCCCGACTTCCAGGCGGCCATCGCCGCCTTCCTGCAGAAGTGACCCGCGCGAAGCTCTTCCTCGCCGTGCTCGGCTTCTGCCTGGCCGCGGCCGGGATCGCGCTCGACAACCGGCCGCTCGTCTGGGCCGCGATCGTGGTGCTCGCCACCGCCATGGCCCTCCGCCTCTGGCTCAACCGCCGCCCCCGCGACGAGGGCTGAGGCCGCTCCCGCTTTCCTGCACCGGCTCGCGTTGGTTTGCGCCTAGGGAGTGAGTGGCGGTGCGCCATCTTGGCGCATGCACTCGCTCCCCGATCGCATCGCCGAGGCGCGCCGGATCCTGCACCACGCCTACGGCTACGCCGACTTCCGCCCGCTCCAGCGACGGGTGGTGCAATCCGTCCTGGCCGGCCGGGACACCCTGGCCGTGCTCCCCACCGGCGGCGGCAAGTCCATCTGCTTCCAGGTCCCCGGCGTGGTGCTCGGCGGCCTCACGGTGGTCATCTCCCCCCTCGTGGCGCTGATGCAGGACCAGGTCAGCGGCCTCGAGCGCCGCGGCCTCGTGGCGCGCACCCTCAACTCGCTGCAGGCCGAGGCGGAGCAGGCCGAGACCATGGCGCTGCTTGCATCCGGGACACTCCGCTTCCTCTACGTCTCGCCCGAACGGGCGCCGCGGCTCGGGGAGCAACTCCAGCAACTCGGCGTCCGCCCCCGGCTGCTGGCCATCGACGAAGCCCACTGCATCAGCGAATGGGGCCACGATTTCCGCCCGGCCTTCCGGCGCCTGGCGCTTTTCCGCGACCTCGTCGGCCGGCCGCCCACCGTGGCGCTGACCGGCAGCGCCACGCCAGAGGTCCGTGACGACATCGTCCACGTCCTTGGCCTCACCAAGCCCGACCTGCACCAGGGCTCCTTCGACCGGCCCAACCTCTGGTTCGGCGTGGAGCCCATCCGGGCGCCGAGAGACCGCCTGCCGCTCCTCTACCAGCTCCTCGCCGCGCGGCCAGGCCTGGCCATCGTGTACGCCGGCACCCGGAATGCCACCGACGCGCTCGCGCAGCGGCTCTGGTTTGCGGGTCACAAGGCGGCCGCGTACCACGCCGGCCTCACCCGCGAGCGGCGCAGTGACGTGCTCGAGCGCTTCGTCGGTGGGGAGCTCGACGTGGTCGTCGCCACCTCGGCGTTTGGCATGGGCATCGACGCGCCGCGGGTGCGGCTGGTGGTGCACTGGGGGATGCCGCCCACGCCCGAGTCCTACTACCAGGAGGCCGGTCGCGCCGGCCGGGATGGGCAGGCCGCCCGCTGCCTGCTGTTCCACCATCCCGACGACGCCACGATCCATCAGCGCCAGCTCGAGGTCACCTTTCCCGCCCGTGAAGTCGTCGAGGCCCTCTGGCAGGATCCTTCCCTCCGCCGCCGCCACCCCGCCGGTGTCGTGGCCTCGGTGGATCGGCTCGCCGCCGAACTCGGCCCCGATCCGGGGGACGCGGCCTGGGAGCGCGTCCGGGAGCGCCGCAAGCGCGCCGTGCTCCGCCTGGCCGTGATGCAGCGCTACGCCGAGGACCGTAGCTGCCGGCGGCAACGGCTGGTGGGGTACTTTGGCGAGGCCGACCCGCCCGCCTGCAGCGGCTGTGATGCCTGCGAACGGCCGTCGGCGCCCGGCGGATCATGGCGGAGTCGGCTTGCCCGGCTGGTGGGGCGCTAGGTCACCCCGTGGCCGGTCGGGACTGAGGGTGATATCCTCCGGGGCCTCACGCTCTCCTGCCCGGAGCCCCCCATGCGCCTGCGCACTCCCGTCCTCGTCGCCCTCGCTGGCTTCATGGGTGCCGTGTCCCTCGCCGCACAGGTCCGAGCGCGAGACCTCGGCATCGCCCCCGGGATCTTCGCACCCGGCCGCTACAACGCCATCACCGACGTGGCGGGAGTGCGGGTGGGCCAGGTCACCATCGACCACGGCGACTCCGTGCACACCGGCGTCACCGCCATCCTCCCGCACGAGGGCAACGCCTACCTCGAGCGCGTGCCCGCCGCCATTCACGTCGGCAACGGCTTCGGCAAGCTCCTGGGCGTCACCCAGGTGGGCGAACTCGGCGAGCTCGAGTCGCCGATCCTGCTCACCTGCACCCTCTGCGTCTGGCGCGTGGCCGACGCCACCGCGCAGTGGCTCCTGGCCCAGCCCGGGATGGCGGACGTCATGTCCATCAACCCCGTCGTGGGCGAGACCAACGACGGCCAGCTCAACGCCATCCGCAGCCGCCAGGTTGGTCCGGAGGATGTGCGCCGGGCGCTCGAGTCGGCCACGGGTGGCGCGGTGGTGGAGGGGAGCGTCGGTGCGGGGCGGGGGACGGTGGCGTTCGGCTGGAAGGGCGGCATCGGGACGGCCAGCCGGGTCCTGCCGCGCGCCCTCGGCGGGTACACCGTGGGCGTCCTGGTCCAGTCCAACTACGGCGGGGTGCTCCAGGTCCTCGGCGTGCCGGTGGGGAAGGAACTCGGCCGGTACGCCTTCAAGGACGCGGTGGAGGCGGAACGTGGCGATGGGTCCATCATGATCGTCGTGGCCACCGACGCCCCGCTCCTCGACCGGAACCTGGGCCGGCTCGCATCACGCGCCATCATGGGGCTCGCCCGCACCGGTTCCTCGGCCTCCAACGGCTCCGGCGACTACGTGATCGCCTTCAGCGCCGCGCCGTCGCTCCGGCGGCCGTATCGCGAACGCCGCCCCGCCGCGCCCGAACTCGCCAACGACGAGACGTCCGCCCTCTTCCAGGCCGTCGTGGAGGCCACCGAGGAGGCCATCTACAACAGCCTCACCATGGCCACGCCCGTGGCCACGGCCCGGGGCCGCGTGGAGCCGCTCCCGCTCGCCCGCCTGCGGGACCTGCTCCGAAAGTACGGCGTCAGTCGCTAGGCGTGCTGGCCGTCCCCGCGACGACTGGCGCCCCGGGTGCGCACAAGGCGTCGATGGCTGTCGAGAGTTCGAGCAGCGTGAACGGCTTGGTCAGGAATCGAAAGCCCGGATTGCCAAGCCATTCGGCCGGCACATCCACGTCGGCGTACCCGGTCATGATCAGCACCGGTGCGCGGACGCCCGATTCCATCAGGCGCTGCACCACGTCCATGCCGGAGCCATCCGGCATGTGCATGTCGGTCAGGATCAGCCCAATCGGCTCGCTGGCCGCCACCGCCTGCAC
>JBGAOL010000349.1:0-4821 GCA_044221825.1 Gemmatimonadales bacterium | reverse complement strand
CAAGGCCGGGGTCCGCGCCCAGAAGGCGTGGGCGAAGCTGCCGTGGCAGGAGCGGGTGCGCATCCTCCGCCGGGCCGCCACCATCATCCGCGAGCGGAAGTTCGAGCTCTCCGCCATCATGGCGCTCGAGGTGGGCAAGAACCGCTTCGAGGCCATGGGCGACACCGAGGAGTCGGCCGACCTCATCGACTACTACTGCCAGCAGGTCGAGGATCATCACGGCTACATCAAGCCGATGAACAACCTCACGCCCATCGAGCGGAACACCGAGCTGCTCCGCCCCTACGGCGTCTTCGCCTGCGTGGCCCCGTTCAACTTCCCGCTGGCCCTCTCCACCGGCATGTCGAGCGCGGCGCTCATGACGGGGAACGCCGTCGTGTACAAGCCGGCCGAGGACACCCCGTGGACCGGCCTCAAGCTGTACGAGGTGTACCGCGACGCGGGGGTTCCCGCCGGGGTCTTCAGCTTCGTCACCGGCCGCGGCCGCGAGATGGGTGACGCGCTCTGGCAGCACCCGGGCGTGGACGGCGTGGTGTTCACCGGCTCCAAGCCCGTGGGCATGCGGATCTTCCACGGCCTCTCGGAGAAGTGGGTCAAGCCCTGCCTCATGGAGCTGGGCGGCAAGAACGCCGTGATCGTCACCGAGTCCGCGGACCTCGACGCCGCGGCCGAGGGCTGCATGCGCTCGGCGTTCGGGCTGCAGAACCAGAAGTGCAGCGCCACCAGCCGCGTGTACGTGGACCGTCGCGTCTATGCCGCCTTCGTCGAGAAGCTCGTGGCCAAGACCAAGGCCATCACCATGGGCGACGTGACGCAGAAGGACGTCTGGTTCGGGCCCGTGATCAACGAGCGCGCCGTGCAGCGCTGGGAGAAGGCCGTGGCCCAGGCCGGCCGCGAGGGCAAGGTGCTGCTCGGCGGCACCCGGCTCCGGGGTGAGGTGTTCGACAAGGGCCACTTCGTGGCGCCCACCATCGCCGAACTGCCGCTCGAGAGCACGCTGTTCCTCGAGGAGCTCTTCGCGCCGTTCCTCGCCATCGCGCCGGTGGACTCGCTGGACCAGGCGCTGGCCGAGGCCAACAAGGTGGAGTTCGGGCTGACGGCCGGCTTCTTCTCGGCGAAGCAGGAGGAGATCGACCGCTTCTTCGACGAGATCGAGGCGGGCGTCTGCTACGTCAACAAGCGGAGCGGCGCCACCACGGGCGCCTGGCCGGGCGCGCAGGCCTTCTGCGGCTGGAAGGGCTCCGGCGGCAGCGGCAAGGGCGGCTGCGGGCCCTGGTACGTCCAGCAGTTCATGCGCGAGCAGAGCCGGACCGTCATCACGGGCTGGCAAGGGCGTCGGCCGGGCCGGCGCTGGTGCGGTAACCACAGAGACACAGAGGACACAGAGGTCAACGACTGGTCCGGCCCCTCCTCCGTGACCTCTGTGTCCTCTGTGTCTCTGTGCTCACACCATGACCACCCGCAACTACCCCCGCGTCGTCACGGCCCCGCCGGGCCCCAAGGCCAAGGCCATCATCCTGCGGGACGAGGCCTGGACCTCGCCCTCGCTGATCAAGGAGTACCCGCTCGTGATCGGCGGCGGGTGCGGGGCCGTGGTCGAGGACGTGGACGGCAACACGTTCATCGACTACATGGCGGGCATCGCGGTGAGCGCCACCGGGCTACAACCACCCCAAGGTGGTGGCGGCCATCCAGGAGCAGGCGGCCAAGTTCCTGCACATCTGCGCCACCGACTTCTACTTCGACGGCTTCGCGGCGCTCTCGGAGCGGCTGGCGCGGCTGGCGCCGGGCACGAGCAAGAAGCGCACGTTCCTCACCAACAGCGGCACCGAGGCCATCGAGGGCGCCATCAAGCTGGCGCGCTACCACACGCGGCGGCCCGCGCTCATCGCCTTCCAGGGCTCGTTCCACGGGCGCACCTACGGCGCCATGTCGCTCACCTCGAGCAAGATGCGCCAGCACAAGCATTTCGGGCCGTTCCTGCCCGAGGTGCACCACGTCCCCTACGCCAACCCGTACCGCCACGAGCACGCGCTCGAGTACTCGCTCGACGCGCTCCACAACCTCTTCGAGCGGCACGTGTCGCCCGATGACGTGGCGGCCATCTTCGTGGAGCCGATCCAGGGTGAGGGCGGGTACGTGATCCCGGCCAAGGGCTTCCTGCCGGCGCTCCGCGAGCTCTGCGACAAGCACGGCATCCTGCTCGTGGCCGACGAGGTGCAGTCCGGCAACGGCCGCACCGGCAAGTGGTGGGCCTGCGACCACGAGGGCATCGAGCCCGACATCCTGGTCACCGCCAAGGGCCTGGGCAGCGGCATGCCGATCGGCGCCTTCGTGGCCAAGGAGTCGGTGATGACCTGGGAGGGCGGCAGCCACGGCTCCACCTACGGCGGCAACCCGGTGGCCGTGGCCGCGGCACTCGCCACGCTCGACATCATCGAGCCCATGCTCCCCCAGATCGCGAAGATGGGCGAGCGCATGCTCGGCCACGCCCAGCGCATGCAGGACAAGTACCCGGTCCTCGGCAACGTCCGCGGCCGCGGCCTCATGCTCGGCATGGAGTTCGTGAAGGACCGCACCACCAAGGAGCCGTACCCGGAGATCATCGACCGCATCACCGAGCGCGCCTTCCACAAGGGCCTGCTGCTCCTGGGCTGCGGCAAGAGCACCTTCCGCCTGGCCCCGCCGCTCGTGCTCGACGAGTACGACGTGGACACCGGCATGGGCATCCTCGAGGAGTGCATCCGCGAGGAGGACTGACCGTCCGCGGCACTCCAAGGCGGCCGGGTCCCCGGGCCGCTTCTTGACAGAATTTCATAAGTGATTACTTATGGAGTCACGATGCCCGCGCTCCCTGCCCTTGCCGCCCTCGCCGATCCCCACCCGCCGGAGGCTCTGCGAGCGGCTCCGGCGCCGGTCCCACACCGTGGGGGAGCTGGCCACCCGGCTCCGGGTGAGCCAGCCGGCCGTCTCCCAGCACCTCAAGGTGCTCCGGGACGCGCGCCTGGTGACGCACCAGGCCGAGGGCACGCGCCGGTTCTATCGCGCCACGCCGGAGGGGCTCGCCGAGCTCCGGCGCTACATCGAGACGCTGTGGGACGACGTGCTCACGGCCTACGCCGCCGACGATCCCGCTCCCCCCGCCCGCCGGAGGACCCCATGACGCTCCCGCCCGTCGAACGCCACATCTCGGTCTCCTGGGGCCCGGAGGAGGCGTTCCGTCGCTTCGCCCTGGACTTCGCGAAGTGGTGGCCGCGGAAGACGCACTCCATCGGCGGGCCGAGGGTCAAGGAGATCGTGCTCGAGCCGCGGGTGGGTGGCCGGATCTACGAGGAGCTGGTGGACGGCCGCCGGTTCCAGTGGGGGCAGATCCTCGCGTGGAGCCGCCGGGCCGGCTCATGTTCACCACCTTCCATCCCTCGCGCGAGCCGAGCAGCGCGCAGGACGTGGAGGTGCGGTTCGTCCCTGAGGGCACGGGCACGCGCCTCGAGCTGGTGGCCACCAAGTGGGAGAACTGGGGGAAGGACGCGGCCAAGGCGCGGAAGGGCTACCACCTGGGCTGGGGCTACGTGCTCAAGGTCTGGGCCGGCCGGCGGGACGCCGGCATGGTCCTCCTCGATGGCCTGGCCGCGGCCCCTGGACGGCGCTGCAGGTCTTCAAGGGCGGGCGGATGCCGCGCCCGCCAGGCGGGCGGGGAGATCGCGCGCGGCGCCTAACGCGCGGGCCGGGCGGGACGGACGGACGCCCCGGCGCCGGTGCACTGCCCACGCCGTCGGGGCAAACGTCCGCGCGCGCAGCGGGGTGGCGCCGGACCCAAACTGACGCCCACAAAAGCATCGAGGGCTCACCTTGCGGTGAGCCCCCCATCCACGCGCAGGTCCTCTGCGGCCCTCCGCGCCTCTGCGGTGAACCACACGCCACCCCAACCCCACCACCTTACGCGAACGTCCCCTCATACGCCGCCCGCACCCGCGCCACAAGCTCGTCGAGCTCCGCCTCGGTGATGATGAACGGCGGCGCGAGGCAGGAGAGGTCGCCGTTGGTGCCGTCCGCCTGGCCCATGTTGGGCCAGGTCATGAGCCCCGCCGCCAGCGCCGCTTCGGCGAAGCGTTCGGCCACCTTCTCCTTCCGCGGGAAGGGTGCGCGGCTCCCCTTGTCCGCCACGAACTCGATCCCCGCCAGCAGGCCGCGGCCGCGGATGTCGCCCACGTGGGGGAGGTCGCGGAGCGGGGCCAGCTTCTGGTGGAATACGGCACCGATGGCGCGGCAGCGCTCCACCAGCTTCTCCCGCTTGATGTAGCGCACCGCGGCCAGGCCGCCGGCGGCCAGCACCGGGTGATGGCTGAAGGTCTGCGCGTGGAGCAGCGCGCCCGACCCCTTGGCGATCGGGTCAATGACCTTCCGCGTGGCCGCCACGCAGGAGAGCGGCACGTAGCCGCCGGTGATGCCCTTCCCGAAGGTCATGATGTCCGGCACCACGCCGTACTGCTCGATGGCGGCCCACGTCCCCGTCCGCCCCGCGCCCACGAGCACCTCGTCGGCAATGAAGAGGACGTCGTGCCGGTCGCAGATGGCGCGCACGTTCCGGAAGTACTCAGGCGACGGGACCGAGTGCCCCGTGGAGCTCCCGCCCACCGGCTCGGCGATGAACGCCGCCACGTTGTCCGCCCCCACCTCCCGGATGGCCGACTCGAGCAGTTCGCCGCTGCAGGTGGGACAGGCCGCGCCGCGCGCCCCGCCGCCGCACTCGCAGCGGTAGGCGTAGGGCGCCGGGATTCGGTGGATGTCCACCAGCCATTCGCGGTAGTAAGTCTTGTAGTG
>JBGAOL010000348.1:0-4517 GCA_044221825.1 Gemmatimonadales bacterium | reverse complement strand
GGCATCCTCCCCCAGCACGCGGAGCGCCTGCTTGATGGAGGTCACCTCGTGCCGCCAGCCGAAGCCGGCGGAGTTGAGGTAGCGGAGCAGCTTGACGGTGAGCGCCACCTCCTGGCGGATGAGCTCGTCGAGCCGGTCGAAATTGAGCTCGGGGCGGTGCAGCTCGGTCATGAAGCGCATGCAGTTGCGCTTGTAGGCCGGCACGTCCGGGGTGGAGAGCAGCTCGGGCTCGGCGAAGAAGTAGCCCTGGAAGTGGGTGAAGCCCTCGCGCGCGGCGTCGGCGAACTGGAGCCGGGTGTCCACGTTGGCGGCCAGCAGGCGCACTTTCCTCGGCAGGAACTCCCGCACGATGGCGCGGCGCTCCGCCTCGGGCGTGCCGGTGTAGTCCACCCGCACCACGTCGGCGAGGGTGGCGAGCGGGAGCAGCTCGGGACGGCGGAGGAAGTCGTCGATGGCGAGCGAGTAGCCGCGCTCCCGCAGGACCCGGCAGGCGGTGACCACCTGGTCGTCCGGCGTGACGCCGTCGGCCACCTGGAGCACGGTGCGCTCCTTGGGCAGGATGAGGTAGAACTCCTGCAGCAGCACGTCGCGTGAGGCGGGGAGGTAGCCGGCCCGGTCCCCGAGCAGGCTGTCGAGCCCGAAGCCGAGGAGGGCGGTGTGCAGCATCTCGAAGGAGGCGCGATCCGGGGTGTCGGCGCGCGCGGGCGCGTCGAGTCCGCTCCGGAAGAGCAGCTCGTAGCCGTGGATCTCCTGGCGCCGGTCGAGGACCGCCTGCCGGGCCACGAAGATCTCGGTGGCGCCGGTGCCGGCGGGGCCCCGCGTGTCGAGAGGGGTGCTGGTCATGCGGTTCGGCCATCCCTGTTGCCGGGTGAATCCGTCCGCATTCAGTATCGGCGGGGGGTGGAGGGATCTTGATCACCCTCCGCGCCGGGACGGCTAACCGGCCTGGATGGCCGTGACCCACTCCACCGCCCGCCGGTAGGCGTCGGGGATCCGGGGCTCGGGGATCGCGGTCCGGTTGGCGAGGTGGGTGACCCGGTACCAGTCGGCGCGGTCGTAGGAAGAGGCGAGCTGGAGGACGTCGCTGAGCAGGGAGTCGCCGCCGAGGAGCGCGGTGCGGATCTCCTCCGAGAGCGACATGGCGCTCACGATCTCCGGAAGCGGCCGGTCGAGCATGGCGTCGAGCAGCGACAGCAGGCCAATGAGGAACAGGTCGGCGGGGCGGTCGGGCAGCGCCATCTCGTTCCCCAGCTCCTCGCAGAACTGCGCCCGCACCAGCGAGGTGGTCACGAGTTCCGGCGGCTTGTCGTCGCCGATGAGCGTCAGCGCCACGAGCGAGGCCCACTTGCGGGTGGGCCGCTCGCCCAGCACCCGGAGGGCCTGGCTGATGGTGCCGATGTCGTGCCGCCAGCCGAAGCCGGCGGAATGGAGGTAGCGGAGCAGGCGCACCGAGAGCGCCATCTCGCCCTTCACGATGTCCTCGAGCCGGTCGAAGCTCACCTCCGGCCGGTTCACCTCCTGCAGCAGGCGCACCAGGTTGGCCTTGAGCGCGGGGACGTCCTTGCCGAGGACCATCTCCGGCTTGCAGAAGAAGTAGCCCTGGAAGAGCGTGTAGCCCGCCGCGAGGCCCGCCTCGAACTCCTCGTGGGTCTCCACCTTCTCGGCCAGCATCTGGACGCCGCGTGTTCCATACACGTCGGCCAGGCGCTTCCGCTCGGCACCCTTGGTGAGGAGGAAGTCCACCTTGATGATGTCCGCCAGCTCCAGCAGCGGCTCGTACTCCGGGCGGAAGACGAAGTCGTCGAGCGCCAGCTGGTAGCCCGCCTTCTTGAGGCCGACGCAGGCGCCCACCACCTCGGCGTCCGGCTCCACGGTCTCGAGCACCTCGATGACGGTCTTGGCCGGCGGCAGCACCGCCCAGTGCTCGCGGACCAGGACCTCGCGGGTGGCGTTGAAGAAGGCGGGCTTGTCCCCCACGAGCGCGTCCAGGCCGAAGCCCAGCAGCGTCGTGTCCATCATCTTGAGCGACGCCTTGTTGGGGTCGTTCTTGCCGAAGATGTTCTCGCGGGACGACCGGAACAGCAGCTCGTAGCCCACCACGTGCCGGTGCCGGTCGAAGATCGGCTGCCGGGCAACGAAGAGATCCACCCGGCCCTCAGGCCCGCGCCAGCGCGGGCAGCGCGGCGGCCATGGCCTCGGCCGTGGGCCAGCGCTGGTCGCGGTCCTTCGCGAGGGCGCGCCGGATGGCGTCCGCGAGCGCGGGCGGGGTGTCGGCGCGGGCGTCGCGCACGTCGGGGATGGGAGCCACCTGGTGCTTGGTGAGGATCAGGTCCTCGAACGGGTCGTCGAAGGGCGGCTTGCCCGCCAGGCATTCGTGCAGCACGCAGCCGAGCGAGTAGAGGTCGGAGCGCGGGTCGATGGTCTCGATGCCGCCGATCTGCTCCGGACTCATGTAGGCCGAGGTCCCCACCGCGAAGCCCGAGCGGGTGAGCCGGTCGGAGCTGGCCTCCGCCACCGCCTTGGCGATGCCGAAGTCCAGCAGCGTGGCGCCGTCGGCGCAGAGCACGATGTTGTCGGGCTTCACGTCACGGTGGACGATGCTGACGGTGTGGGCGCCGGCGAGCGCGCCGAGCAGGTCGTGCGCGATGTGCAGGGTGTCCGACACCGAGCAGCGCCGTACCCGGTCGAGGTGCTGGCGCAGCGTGGGCCCCTGCACGAACTCCATGACGTACCAGAGCACCCAGTCGCTCTCGCCGTAGTCGACGAGTCCGGCCACCCGCGGGTGGCTGAGCTTGCTGATGAACTGGATCTCGCGGAGAAAGCGGTCGGCGGCCACGCTCGCGGCGAGCTGCGGGTGCAGCACCTTGAGGGCCACCGCCTCGCCAGCGGGATTCCGTGCCAGGAACACCCGCGCCGCCCCACCCCGTCCGAGCTCACGCTCGACCGCATACCGGCCTTCCAGCGCGGCGCGCACCAGGGGGAGGATGTCACGAGCCATACTACCTCGACGTGAATTGCCTACAGGGGGTTCGGGAAACTTCGAGGTGTCGCGAATCTACGCAAGTGGGGTGGATGGAAACCGTCCCATCTTCATGAAATGTCCCCCACGTGCCCCTCGCCAAACCCTCAACATCACGTCCGTCAGCGCAATGCCCCTTCGAGCCGGGCATACGCCGAGTCGCCCGGCACCCCCTGCATCAGGGTATCGAGCGACGCCACCGCCAGCTTGATGTCCCGGCCGTGCTGCTCGTACCAGTGCTCGAAGAGTTCGAGGCGTGTCCGGTAGATGCGTGCCGCGATGAGCCGCGCGTTGTTCACCGGGCGCTCGGCCATGGGCCCGATGGTGTAGGTCCGCAACTGCTGGCCCACCGCGCCCTGCAGTTGTGCCCGCGCCCAGCGCCCGAGCTCGGCCCGGCCGCTGTCCACCGCGGCGGAATCGGCGGCGTGCTTGTAGAGGGTGTCCAGCCGGGCCGTGAGGTCGGCGTAGTAGCCGCTCAGCACCACCTCGTCGAGCCAGCGCGCGGCGGCGCGGTCGGCCGCCTCGGTGGAGCCGCGCCGCCGGAAAAACACCTCCGCCGCACGGTAGCCGGCCAGCTGCGCAAAGCTCTCGTTGAAGGGTGTGGCGCTCTTCACGTAGAGCGTGTTGTGCGCAATCTCGTGGAACACGGTGGCCGCCAGCTCCACGCTGTCGTGGCTCAGCGCGGTGGAGTAGAGCGGGTCGTTGAACCAGCCCAGGGTGGAGTAGGCACCGGCGGGGCGGAGGTAGATGTCGTAGCCCTTCCGCTCCAGCCGCGCCGCCTCCTTCCGCGCCATGGCCGGGTCGAAGAAGCCCTTGTAGGGGATGTGCCCCACGATGGGATACTTCCAGGTGTGCGGGCAGAGGCAGTCCCGGGGGCTCGCGGAGAGCACCAGCAGGAGCGTGTCGCGGCCCACGTCGGCGTAGGTGGTGTAGGTCTCGCCGGCGGCGTAGCCGAGGCCGGCGGCAAAATCGCGCGCGTCGAGCACCACCTGCAGGAGGGCGCGGGTCTCCGCGTCCGTCTTCGGGTCGGCGATCATCGCCCGGATGGGGCGGCGCGCCTCGAGGATCTTGGCCTGCTCGAAGCCCGCGCGCGTCAGGTAGCGGACGTCCTCGCTCGCCACGTACGCGGTGCCGTAGCCGGCCATGAGCACGCCGACGAGTGCCAGGAAGAACATGCAACCCCGCCGCTTGGTCATCAGATGGTGAAGCGCAGGCCGAACCGGTGCACGTGGCTGCCGAGCTTGGTGCGCCGTTGCCAGGCATAATCGATGTTGAACCGGCTCAGCACCACCCCGGCGCCGAGCGACACCTCCTTCTGCCCCGCCCCCTCGGGCGGGGCCCCCCAGCCGAGCCGCCCCACCACCCCCACCTTGCCGAGCACCGCCCCCGCCTCGGCCCCGATGATGGTCCGCCGCCGGGCGTGCTCGGTCCACACCACCTCGATGGTGCCGAGCACCCGGGCGGTCTCCTGCGGGTCGGTGAAGTTGAAGGAGAACCC